>NZ_VSZO01000009.1:300000-409612 GCF_008312935.1 Roseiconus lacunae
GCACGACGAAGGCCTTCGGTTGAATCTCCGAGCACCGAATCAGCCGCTTCATCGATGGTGTCTCGCAACGTTTCGATTCCCTCGGCCGCTTCTTGTTCGAATTGTTGAGCTTGCGGGATGAACCCTCGGCGGACGAGTTCGGCGGCATTCTCAAGCTGTTGCTCGGCCTGTGACTGACGAGCTTCGCGGAAACCGTCGTAAAGTTTTTCGGCGAGCAGCGGCTCTGTTTCTCCCGCCTCCTCGACTGTCCGCTGCATTTTTTCAAGCAATTCTTCCAAGCGTTCGGCTTGTTGCTCTAATCGCTCCGGTGCGGCGTCAGAGGACTCACTCGCTCGCAGCCCGGGCGTTTGTTCGTCGACTTGTTCGCGAATTGATTCACCGATGCGTTGCTGCTCCTGCTGCAACTCGTTGGCTTCGTTTCTCATTTCTCGAATTTGTTGATCGAACGCGCCGGCGGATCGCTGCCGGAACTCTTCGGTCAGTTCTTCGAGTTGTTCTTCGGCACGCCGCCCAGAGGCGAGCGCTGACGAGGCATCGTTCTGCTCTGTCGCTTCGCTTGCTTGCCGCAGGTTCTCACGTGTCTGCTGCAACTGATCGGCTTGCTCGGACATCCGCTCGCTGTTTTCTTCGGACCGCATTCGGGCTTCCAGATCATCCGACGCCCGCAACAACTCTTGTTGTTGCTCGCGCAATCGTTTGAGCTGCCGCTGAATCTCTTCCTCCTCTTTTTCATTTTCGGCTTGCTCGAGTGCCGATTGCAGCTTCGCCAGTTCTTCCATCAAGTCTTCTGTGCGTCGTGCGAGTTCGCGCAAACGGCTGAGGACTTGCCGATCTTCGGCGGCTTCTTGTTGTTGCTGTGTTTGTGCCTGAGCTTGTTGTTGCGTTTCGTAACGGCTTTCGTCTTGGTCCAGCTCCAACTGGTCAATTTGATTTTGACGAGCCGAACTTGATCGACCGCTACTCTGGCTTTGTTGGCGTTGTCCGCGAGTAATTTCAAATTCCCTTGCCCGCAACTTCATCAGCCCCGACAAGGCAGCCTGTGCTGTCTTTCTTGCCGCGGGTAAACGATCTTCGAAGTTATCCTCGCCGCGTAGATGCGAAACCGTTGATTGCATGTCCTCGGCAATTTTGTCGGCGATCCCCTTGGATTTCGCATCGCTGACCTGTTCAGCCAATTCGGTGAATTGCCCGAGAGCCGTCCCTTGCGATTCGACGATCGTCTGGATGTCTTCTTTCGCGGGTTCATCACCGCCTAAGCTATCGCGGATCTGATTCCAAATCGCGGCGATGATCTGCTTTTGCAGCTTGATGAGCTCCTCGGCTTGCTGAGCACCGCCTTGTTGCTGCTCTGAAGACGAACTCGACTCTGAACTTTGCGACTCGCCTTCGCGGAAGATCTCGTCAAATGGGCGAACATCGGCAAAAAACAGGTCGCTTTCTGTGCGGCGTGGATTGCCATCGGCGTCGACATCTTCGGCCCAAAAATAGAACGAGACCAAGTCATCCACCTCGGCATTGATTGCTTCAAAGTCGAGCAAGTGACTCACTTTTTCTTTCGCGTTGCGACCGATATCGGATGCGAGTTCGATATCGACTTCGTCGTTGTCTTCGCGCTGGTAGGTTAACCCGGCACGGACAATCCCAAAGTCATCGCGAAGGCTTGCCGACAAGTCGACTTCCTGCAGTGCGGACACCGTCATGTCGCGCGCCTGATCAAGATCCATTGTGGGTGGCTTGTTCGGCCTAACCTTGATTGACATGGTCGGCGGAAATTTGTTTTCGCGGCCGTCAGCATCGATCAATCGCAGCACGAAAGCTTGTGATCGACGTGCGGTGATCTTCGTTTCATAGACTGCCATCTCACCCCGCATGGCAATGTTGGGCAAAGCATCCAACGCGACTTGCTGAGCGACGATCCCCAAACCTTCAGCGTCGGTCGAATCTTCTTTGGCGACCAGACGGCAGCTGTCGACCGTCTTGTTCAAGATCAACCGCCAAGTCACTTCGGTTCCCTCGACCACCGTGACTTTGAACGTATCTTCGACCTCTCGCGGCGGCATTCCGGTGTATTCGGGAAAACGCAGCAGCGCATCGCTACGTCGCAACTCGGGGAATTCAAAGACACGGATGTTGTACGCGGGACTGGTCCAGTCACCACTTTCGACGCGGTAAACCATCGGGACGTCCACCGAGGGAATAAACGCGGCGACGATCGGATCACTCATCGTTTGCTTCATCGGAACGCGTGAAAGTTGCGTCTCCGTCGATGGCGGCGAACCGGATTCATAGGTCACCAAGAATGTCTGCTCGGGAAGCGAGCCGGCGAACTCAGCCGTCACGACCAAACTGGAACCGCGTTCGATTTCCTTGTCACCAGGAACGACGACAACACTACGCTGTTGATCTGATTTGTCGAATGGTGCGATCACCGACTTTTGTTGCGGATCATTTGGTCGATAAATCGATACCGATAGCATGCCCGCGAGCGCGGCTAGCCCGAGTACTCGAGCCATCCAAAGGGAACCTGACGAGACGACGCTTTGCCAATCATGCGCTCGAAAGTGATCGTGCGTTTGGTCGATCAAAAGTTGAGCCAAAGGCCGATCAACCGTGTCGTCCTTCAGTTCGGACGTTGTGATCAAGCGTTCGCCCAGCCCCGGGAATTTTCTTTCGATCCTTGTGGCGGTCGTCAACCGTCCGGCGGTCAGATGACTCGCAAAGGCCCAAGCGACAATTAGTGAAATCAACAGACACCCAACGGCGGAACCCCAAACCGTCGCGACCGGCAGTTGACCGTCCTGTTGGATGTTTCGAACCATCAACAGCAGGCACAGACTGACCACCGAAAAAACGGCGAAGAACGACCAGAAATGTCGTGACCAGAGCCGGGACGTCACATGACGCATCTCGCGCCGAATACGTACCAACTGGCGTTCTGCCACACCGGATCGAGGATCCACGTGAAACGGTTCGTCACGACGGATAACTCCGTGATTGATCGGTCCTTCACTCATCGCTTTTCGGTCCCCTTGCCGATAGGATTGTTTCGATCGCAACTAGCCCCATGGTTGCCAAGATCAGCCACTGCCACCAACCTTGCTTTGCCTCCAATTCGACGTCACGCAGGGCTCGCTCGGCTTGAAGGTCTTGTTCGCGTAGCTCCGGTGACGACACCGTGACTCCAAGACTGCTGAATCGATCGAGATCGATCGGAACGGTACGGCTTTCGACCGGATTCAAATTGACCGCGAGACGCACCCCGTCACTGGAATCGGTGAAACCGGGTTCGGTCAATTGAATTTCTTCACCCGAAGTGTCACGAATTGTCTCCCCAACCAACATCGATTGTGGAACCAACATTCGGTTCGGGCCAAGCATGCCTAACATCATCGGAACAAACTTGGTCGACAATGCGAATTGACTTTGAGTCGGCTGCCAACCGCTCCCGAGCACCCAGACATGGCCTGCCGCCGCGTCTGGTGAACTGTATTCACGATGGATCAACAGCGGACTCTGGTTGTCTAGTCGAAGTGTGACATCGACCTCTTCCGACAGGCCACCGAGTTGCCAATGTTTCCATATTTTGATAGTCGAAAAGTCATTGACCCCCGGTTCAGACAGAGGTGCGATCAACTTGGCACTAAAATCAACGGCGGCAATCAATCGAAACTCGTCATCATCGCCGGAAGTCACCACGAAGTCCGGACTGTTCAATAGGGTGCCAATGACATCTTTGCCGGCGGGCATCGGATCCGACTCGATGACAATCAGCAACCGCCCCCCGTTTCCGATATAGCTTTGCAGGACTTCGACGGAAACCCTCGCGATCGAACTTGCCGTAGCGATCACCAACGGAATCGATTCAGGATCAATCGCGGTTGGCAAATCGTCTCGATCGAAAACACGAAACTTGACTTCGCGTGTCGAATCGGACCACGGTAATTGTGACAGATAAAACGAAAGTGTCTCTCGTTGATCGCTCAGACGCGACTGATTGTCGGCGAGGAACATCACGGTCTGCTTCGCTTTTTCTGGCCGAATAAAGTAATGCAGATTGTCAAACGTGTCGGCATCACCGAACAGTTCAAGCGTTGCCGTCGGGTCCTTCTGCTGACCAGAGGCTGCCGGCAACGGAACGTCAAAATACCGAGTTTGTCCCGGTCCAACCTGAACGACAACGGCATCGTCGTCCTGTCCTCGATACCGCAAGCGAAACGTCGAAGCACCCTCGTCACCTTCATCACGACTGACTTCGACACGAACGGTATCGGGCGAAACATTGACGGAATTTTCTGTTCCAATTTGTACCTGTCGCGGAATCATACGCAGGGTTGCGTTCCCCCAGGCATTTGACTTCACGACGCGCGTTTCCAGCCAGACATCGTCAGGCCAGTCGTAACCTTGGAGTGATTCTATTTTTGCCCCCGTTTGCAGGTCGCTGATCAATACGACGCGAGTTCGGATCGCCGCTCGGCCGCTCGCCTGTTGCTCGGACGAATCACGTTCGCCGTCGAGATCCAGCAGCGCTGCCGAATCGGCGCAAAAACGAAGCGCCTGGCCAATGTCTGTGGAAAGGTAGGACGGCTCAAGTTGATCGATCGCTTCCGATGCGGCCGCCTTTCGCATTGCTGCGTCCAACCCGGAGGACTCTCGTAACGTTAGCCGAGCTTGCGGTGTTTCGTCAAAGCTCACGACTGCGATCAATGAATCGTCGTCGCAATCATCAATCACTTGCTGTGCGAGATCGCGGAGCCGGGTCACCATTCCATCTCGTTGCACGCTCGCACTCTGATCGATCAGCAGGATCGTCGCCTCCTGGATACCGTCGACCGATTCGGACTGAGTCGACGGTAGGAATGGGCGGGCGAAAGCAAACGCCAACATGGCGATCGCGGCACAACGGATCAGCAACAAAGGCAGATTCTCCAGCCGACTCCGACGGGTGAGGCGTGGCGGACTAGGTTCGAGAAACATCAACGAACTGAATTCCACTTCTCCCTTAGGCTGACGCCGAATGAGGTGAAACAGTATTGGTCCCAACACTGCCAAGGCACCGAGGAAGTAAAGCGGTGTGAGGAAACTCATCAACGTCTTCCTCCGCTCGTCGTTCGATTACCGGCGCCGAGTCGATTTCGCGCATCGATCAAACTTGCCAACGCACGATCCAACGGCTGATCGGTGGGCATTTCAAAATAGCCAACACCGGACCCGGTGCACATCGCCATGATCTGCTGGCGGTGCGAGTCGAACTGCTCTTGATAGCGTTCTTTAGCAGCGTCAGGATCGACGTAAACTTGGCGACCGGTTTCGATGTCTTGGACCATCGCCGGGGCTTTGAGTTGTAGTTCAATCTCGGCGGGATCCAAAATCCGGAGCACCACCACTTCATGTCCCCGTGCCCGCAGGGAAGCGAGCTGAGTTTGCAGCGTTTCGGGGCGGGCGAGCAAGTCGCTCATCAAAATTACCAAGCCACGCCGCGGGACAAGCGATGCGACTTGACGAAGTGGCGCTTCGATATCGGTTCCACGACCCTCGGCGGGCTTTGACAGCTCAACAAGGATTTGATGAAAGTGCTTCGCCCCGAGCTTGGCGGGAACAAAGTCACCGATCTCGACATCGAATGTCAGAACCCCGACCGCGTCGTGCTGGGTCGTCAAAAAATACGCCAGCGTGGCAGCCACCGTGCGGGCGAATTCGATTTTACTGTACCCGGTGGAGCCATAGCTCATCGATCGGCTTTGATCGACGATCAAGTAGCACCGACGATTTGTTTCATCTTCAAATTTTTTGACGAAGTAGCGGTCACTACGGGCGTACAGCTTCCAGTCCAAGTTCCTTAAATCGTCACCGGGAACGTAAGCGCGGTATTCACTGAATTCGATCGAGCTGCCGTGCGTGGGACTGCGATGCAGGCCTGTAAAAAAGCCCTCGACGACTGTCTTCGCACGAAGCTTCAGACTTTTGATTCGCATCAAAGCATCCGGATCGATCCCAGCCGACGTGCGGCTGCCATCATTCGATGTTGATGTCATGGCTTCGGCACCGTTTCGAGCAATTGATCGATGATTTTTTCGATCGTCACTCCTTCCGCCTCGGCTTTGTAAGTTGGCAAGACGCGGTGACGAAGTGTCGGATGTGCGAGTGCAACGATATCTTCGGTTTGCACATGGGCGCGACCGAACAGCAGCGCGCGAGCTTTGGCGCCAAGGACCAATGTTTGGCTGGCCCGTGTTCCGGCTCCCCAGCCGACCCATTCGTTAATAAAGTCCAAAGTCTCGGGTCTGGCGGGACGTGTCGCCTGGACCAGACGGACGGCGTACTCGGCGATCGGCTGCGCGATCGGGACGTCTCGAACGATTGACTGAAATCTTAAAACGTCTTCGCCATTGAAGAGCGGTTCGATCGGCTCGGGCTTGGTCGACGTGGTTCTCAGTACCACCGCCAGTTCGTCTTCCGGGGGCAGGTAATCGATTCGGACGTTAAACAAGAACCGGTCCAGCTGGGCTTCTGGTAACGGATAGGTGCCCTCCATCTCGATCGGGTTTTGGGTGGCCAAAACGAAAAACGGTTGTGGTAGTTCGTACCGAGTCCCGGCGGCGGTGACTTGATGTTCTTGCATCGCCTCCAACATCGCCGCTTGGGTCTTTGGCGGAGTTCGGTTGATTTCATCCGCCAAAATCACATTGGCAAACACCGGACCTTTGACGAACGACAACGCTCGATGCCCCTGATCGGTTTCCTCCAATATTTCTGTACCGACGATGTCAACGGGCATTAGGTCGGGAGTGAATTGGATGCGGCTGAAATCCAAGTGAAAGATCTGTGCGACGCTACGCACAAGAAGCGTCTTTGCCAATCCCGGTGGGCCAGTGATCAGACAGTGTCCGCCAGCGAACAAACTGATCAACAACTGTTCGATCACATCGTGTTGTCCCACGATTGCTTTAGATAACTCGCCAACAATTCGGTCGCGTGCGTCTTGAATTTGTGTAGCAAGGTTCGGTTCGGTCAGGGTCATCGGCAAGTGCTCAATCGTAAAACTAGTGCTTGATCAATGTGTGTATTGTGAGGTAGCCCGCATCCTGAAAGCTCGCTTCGTTTGTAAACCACGGCGGTTGAACGGTGGGCCGACCTAAAGCTAAACGTCCTTGCTGGTAAGCCGACGCAGCTAGCCGCGGGCCCGTTCCTGATCCGGTTTGGGTGCAATCAAATTCCCACCATTCGACTTGCCAGGACCATCGACTAGTGAGCATTGGGGTAACCTGCTGGCAAAACGGCTCTGGAATTGGAGCGGAATCGGAATTGGCGTTGGTGAACGACGCGGCACGCTCGCGATTCGGAGAATTGAGCGACAATGTCGCTCAATTTTCCAAGTTGAGAGCGGAACAAAGCGAATGACTCCTCTGGTTTGAAAATGTTTCCAGTACTTTCGGTTTGCAGCGGATCATCGGTTATACCTTTCTGATTGCGTCCTCACGGGCTCGACACACTCGTGTGATCGACAGACGGGTACAGGTTGGGCGTTCATCGAAGGTAGGCAAGTGCGGTCAGTGGGTCATCGCATAGGTGACAATATTGATTCCCATTGGATAGGCTTTTTTGACAGAGTATTCGGCGAAGTATTGGCGGTTTTCGCCTTCCCGCTCCCAACCGTCGCCGAGATCGGTGTTGTGGCAAATGAAGACCATAATCCGCTCCTGATCATCATAAATGGCTTTGTAATGTGGCACGGTGGTATCGCTACCATCACGCGAGTATTCCCAAGACACGCCATGTCGCGCCGAGTTGATTGAAGGAACTTGTGGTTTTTCCTTCATGTCATAAACGTTATGAAAAATCTGATGCGACAGTGGCACTTCCTCGGGTTGACGGTCGGGAAAAACACGACTCAGTTCGTACGCCAAATTGTCGTACTGTGTGTCTCCCCAAAAATCATCCACCATCAAGAAACCTCCGCTGTAGCAATACTCACGCAGCGACATTACTTCGGGCTCGCTAAACGAAAGCCCGCCGGGTTCGATCATGTAAAGAAAGGGATAGTCCCGCAAGTTTTCATCGGTCAAGTTCACGATCACAGGGTTAGGATTGACCTTGATCGTTGTCAGTTGCTGCAAGCGCAGAGAAAAATTCAAGTCACTATCGGGATAGTCCGTCGCCCATCCACCGCCACGGCCTCGTCCGGAATAGGAGTCGTAACGAACCCGTGCAAAGGTAAACAAATCCCCCGGGAAATTCTGATCGACCTCCCAGTTAGGAACCCCATTTCGATCTTGCGAGATGTCGCGAGTGCGATAACCACCGCGCCAACGCTGAGCGAACACCCAGGCCGGCCCGCCGATCAGAAAGGCCATGCAAATAGAGATCAGGATTCGGCGTCGACTGATCATTTCGGATCCTCTGTTTCAGTTTCGTTCTCGGCTCGCTCGTCGGCGTCATCTTCGACAACCGACTTGCCCTCGGCTTTCTTCGCCTCGCCGACAACTTCTTCCGTGTTGCTTTGCGGCATCGTGTCTGGCTTCACTGCGTCTGGCTTCTCTGCGTCTTCGGTCATGGCATCACCTGCCACGCCTTCTTCGGGCTCCGACGCGTCCGACTGTGATGCATTTGACTGTGAAGCTTGCGAATTTGATTGATGATCGGGCCGGTCAACCTTGGGAAGAGCGAGTTGATTCAGCAATGAGAGTGCATCCCGATATCGAGGTGCTTCGAGCAAGGCATCGACGACAGCGCGTTTGGCTTGCTCGATTTCGCCTTGACTTTCGAATGCGACGGCCAACTGGTAGTCCAACCCGGCAGCGTCGATTGGGTCAAGTTCTTTCAGTGCGATGAGAGAGTCGATCGCCCGCTCGGGCTCGCCAACCTCTGTTGCCGCCCTAATTAATTCTCGATGGATTCCCGCTGCGAACGGCTGAACTTCTAAAGCCTGTTCGCCGGCGCTGAAGACGGTCCCCCACTCGTCATCTTTGGCGGCAAGCTCCATGCGTCGACGGAGGGCCGGAAGCGCGTCGGCGGACTCATTGAGGTACCTTTCCAGAATGACCTTTTCTTCACCCGCTTGGTGTAACTCTCGCCGGCACTCTGCAAGCAGTTCCAAGACGCCCCCACGTTCGCCCGTCGCCGCATCATGATCGACTAGATAATTCAAATGGTTGGCGGCGGCTTCATAGTTGCGACTCGACATTTCGTTACGAGCCATTCGCATTCGAGCCCAGTAGTTGGCGGGATTTTCGCTGGCCCATAGATCGATCTCTTCTTGCGGGGTGCCGTCTTTGAATTCGGGCCGATCGAATGCTAACCCTGGACCGAACCCTTCGGCCCGCTGACGAGCAAACGCTCGAAAGGCGACTTCTAGTCGTTCCATCGGGTCGGTGTGTTTGGCCAGTGCGATATTGATCGGTATTCCTTCCCCGAGCGTGTCCAGGATCGCGTTCAAAGCGTCGGTACCGTAGTTGTCAATAATGAATTCGACGACGAGCGATGACTCGTAATACGCGAACTGCAAATGTTCGGCTGACGGAGGCGCGAGGAACGCGCTGCTGAGTTTTGCGATCGGCGTGTAGTCGTCGCCCAAGATCATTTCACGATAACGCGCCGTCATCGATTGGCCCCATCGCGGATCACGCCGGACTTCTTCATAGACCGAGATGCCCTCGCTGAGCCAACGGGGCATCCGGTTCTTGGTTTTCGTCAACGTCACGACATGACAAAATTCGTGCCACAGAACACTTTTCCAGTTCGACGGCCGATCCCCACCCGACGCCGGACTGTTCGCCGTGATCACATGGCCAAAACAGACCCCCAAGAAACCTTCGCCGCCGGGCAAACCAAAGGTACGAATCGCGAAGTCACTTTGCTTCGGGAAGATCTCGACGATGACCGGACGTTTGAGCTGCAAATCGTACTTTTCACACAAGGCCTGCTTGGCTTCGTTCAAGATCTCTGCCGCGGCGGTGCCATAGACCTGGCGTTCATGCGGATCCATCCGAATCAAAATCTCACCGGGTTCGGAGAAATCTCGCGAAACTTGCCGCGCGGAACTCGCCGCTAGCGTTTCAAAACCGTCGGTTCGATCTTTCAGCGTCATCAAATTGTAAGCGACGACGTTATAGGGATCCTGCCGGTTGACTTCATCGGCCAACTGCCAGCCGATTTCATCATCACCTAGACGCAACAAGTCCTGGGCAAGCTGGAACGTTGCGGGGACATAGTCGGCATCAAACGTCAACGATCGCCGTTGATACTCTGCACCTTCTTTGAATCGATACTTGTCGGAAAGCTTACGACCGATTAGATGATCGACCTCAGGATTATCACCGTAGTGGCGAAGAGCTTTCTGCCGAAGTTCTTTCTCGCGGTCATAGTCGCCTTCAACGTGAGCAATGACGGCTTTTAGGGCGAATGCCTTTTCATCTTTGGGATTCAATCGCAGCAGATGCTCGATCGTCTTCCCCGCTTGGTCGTAGAGTTCCCGATCGATTTCTTTTTCCGCTTTTAATGTCAACGCAGGCGCATAATTGGGATTCAGCTCCAAAGCCGTTGCCAGAGCGATCGTTGCCGCCTTTGAATCCGTTGGTCCCAGAGCAACCGCCAACAGAGTTTCCAACCGAGCGTCTTGAATTTCCAATCGCTTTGCTTTCGCAATCGATTCGGCCGCGACTTTAAAATCGCCTTTATCGATCGCGAGTTCCGCCGTTGCTAAGATCGCATCCAGGTTACCGGAATCGGATTCTAGAACCCGATCATAAAATGACTTCAAAATGATCCGAGCATCGATACCGTTGTTGGAGAAGAATCGACCGGCGGCGACCAATGTGTCGGCGGTCGCATAACGCAATTGACCGGTTTCAAGGTATCGATGGATGAATGCTTTCTCGGTTGCGACTTGGTCGGGCAAACCATTGTATCGGGCGACTTCGATGCCCAATGTGCGCAGCGGAAGACTGGTCGGATACCGCTTCAGCGCGGCTTGATACGTTTCCAAGGCTTCGGCGTATTCGCCAGAGGAGAGCTGGCACTTGATCAGCAACTCACTCCATCGGCGGTTCCATACTCCCCGTTCGACCTCTGCAGCGGCGGCTTCTTTCGCCTCATCGATCTTACCGGTCAAGTAAAGGGCCTCGACGTCGGTGTAAGTCGCAGCCCTGACCGATTGGGCAACCATCATCCATTGGCAGACGGCGATAACGATTGCCCCGATGACAATTCGCGGTCGCAAGCGACAAGATTTCGCAGAACGATTCAAAGACGACCTCACCTTGTTTCGTCAGACCTCGAAGCTGCCACAGTTAGTTTTTTAGCGGACATCACGCTTGGGCGATGTCTCCCCCCGCCAGGTCGCCCTCCGGGTCAGTGGATGACGAACGCGGCATCATCGCCCCCACTGCAATCGGTTAAACCCCGGCAGGGGACAAACGATTCGCTTAAACTGAACACCATCGATTGTAGCGAATCGACAAACAGCAGGTTGGCGGGGTATCCCGTAGGGCCCGAATTCTTCGGCAGCCCGTTTCCATCGGCAGCCCAGTGCTTCGTTCCGACTCGATTTTAGAATTAGCCGCATGGCGTTAGCCACTGTTTCGTTGCAATAACCGGGTCTAACGCCCGTCGGCTGATGACTCGAACGCGTATGTCAAATCGAACGAAGCACTAGCTGGCTCGGCGATACGGCCCAGTGATCTCAATCTTACTACGCCCCAGCTCCGACGTCACAAGCGTTGATGTCGCACCGAGTCGGTGGCACTCGAGCAATACGACTGCCTGCTGCGTCTGGGTTACAATCGAATGCCAACAACGAAAACAATCGTCTTTTCGAATCGCACCGAACGGCAAGGAGTATCCGATGTGTCCTTCTACGATGCCCTATCGAATGTTTCAGTGGGGTGTCGTTCTGCTTCTGTTTATAGCGGCTGAATCAATCGCTCACGAAGCCTGCGCCGATGACGCCACGATTCAAAAATGCCGTCAACAGTTCGCCGACTATACCGGCGCCGAGGTCGTGTTCAGTCGCGACGACCTACCGCCGGGCCGATATCACGACATCCTTAAACCGCTCGCAATGGAAAATCGACTTCGCGCAGTCGAGATCTGCTTAGAAGAAGCGAAGCTGTACCCACCGGGTTACTTCGCTGAAATGGGACTCACCACGATCGGCGTCTTCGCAGTCTGCGCTTCGAAGCGGACGTCGGACGACTGGAGGGAATTTGATCGGCAGGTCGGTGGCTATCGCTACTACGGGATCTACAACGGAACCGACGCACTGGCCGCGGCATTTTATTCAGACGGACAGTTAGCTCTCACGCTTCACCACGAAATTTTCCATCACGTCGATTCGACGGTCGATGGTGAAACCGGAAAATGGAATTTGGGTGTTGACGATTTCAACTATCGTCGAGCCATTGAGGGTGCAAAGCCCTATACAGCCGCTGCGATCGCGATCGACGACCTTAAGGAATTGCGCGGTAAACAGTCGGGATACCCACTTCAAACAACCGTCAGCGCCTATGCGGCTAAAAATTTACGAGAAGACCAGGCTGAAACGGCCCGGCATTTCATGTCGATGATGAAAAGCTCCTTGGTTCAAATCGCCGATCAACCGGAATTGCCCGGCAGCCAACGCATCCTGCATATTCTGCGAGAATACGAATCGGCAGTTCCGGACGGTCCTGGCATTGATTGGTTTGTAAACACGGCGCTGCAACGCAATCAATTGCGGCGCAACAATTCTGAAATTACCATCGACGCGACGCTGCTACGACTTCGAGACTTTGCTCACCAAGGAGAACGTGGCTACACCGGAGTCGACGGAAGGTGCGATGAAGCCAGGATGGTTCTTCGTTGGATCACTCAACTTCCGAGAGATTCACTTGATGTCGATCAATGCGATCGCGTGTTCGACCTGGCAGAATCTGTCACCGTGGCATTGACGATGGCTCGATTGCAACCCGATGAAAGTCGATCTACTTTCCTGATTTGGGGACGCGAAGATTCAAACGGTGTCAATCAAACCTTACGACGCGATGTTCGACGGATCGCAAGCGACTGCGAGCGACTGTATGCGATCGCAAATCATCTAGGCAGAAACGATTTCGATCAATCGGGATCGCGGCCCGACGGTTCCTACTGGTCGGTATGCTTGAGTCAACTGCGGCTATTGAGCGAGTACTACGTTTTCATCGATCGTCACTGGTCGATCAGCGAACCGACCGAGCAAATCTTTTCTGAAACACGCAATCGCATCTGCGATCGTTGCCCGCCGTCGCAACGCACGCTCGCCGTCAAGCTTCGGGCCACTCGCATCGATCGCTTAAAGTCGATCATTGAGAATCAGTGAGTATCACGCAAGAAATCGGCAACTTTCCAACTTAAGCAAATGCGATCGGCGAGCCGTCGAACACCGACGATTGCTTCGAACGAAGCAATCGCCCGGTTGGCTGCATTATCGTGATTATCGTGTTCGTTGGCTGATCAGTGGGTTCTGACCGGAGAGTTGGCCGATGGCTTGTTGGAGGACTTCGTCTTCAATGTCACTGGTGATTTTGCCGTCATCGTTTGGACGAGCGGCGATGTACTTTGAATCGACAATCACATCAGGGTAGACGCCGCGTTGGCTGATCGCGGTCCCGCTAGGCGAGTAAAATTTCGCCGTCGTCAGACACAGCCCAAACTTCGCCGACTGCATCCGGAAGATCCCTTGCACGCTTCCTTTGCCATAACTTCGCTGGCCGACAATCACGCCGCGTCCTGAATCCGATACCGCACCGGCAAAAATCTCGCTGGCGCTGGCACTGTCGCCGTCGATCAAAACGGCCAGTGGAAAGCTGAGGGTCTTCGATCGGTGAGCGACGTAGTCAAAGTTCTCGCGTGAGTTACGTCCACGAGTGGTCACGATTCGGCCTTGGCTGAGGAATCGATCGGCAATGTCGACGGCCGCCGACAGCAACCCACCGGGATTGCCACGAAGGTCCATGATCAGCGATCGCATCCCCTGTTGTTGCAACGTCCAAATCGCTTGTTCCACGTCGCGTGGTGTCGTTTTCTGAAAGTTGGTTAGCCGCAGGTACCCAACACCATTGACCGGATCACACAAGTGAACGTTTTCGACACAAGGCACTTCGACGCGACGACGGGCAACGCGAAGATCTCGTTCATGACCATCGGCGGATGCGATGGTGATGGAAACGAATGAGTTCTCGGGACCTCGCAGCAAGTCGGCCGCGATTTCGGGTTTTCCGGTCCGTGTGTCAGCCTGCTCGACGCGGACGATTCGATCGCCTGCTTTCAATCCGGCTTCTTCGGCGGGACCATTGGGAATCACCGAAAGGATTTCCAGGGCGTCCGTGCTTGGACGCAGCTCAACACCCAGACCGACAAAGTTACCCTCGATGTTCGAAAACATGTCATCGAGTTGATCGCCGGAAAGCAAACGCGTGTATGGATCGAGCGTCGAAACGGCTCCGCTAACATATTCCAAAACAACCGCGGTTGGACTGAGCCCAATCTCCGTGCGCGCCAGTTCGGCGACCGCCGCGACGGCGGCTCGCAAATCATGCCGGCCATTTGTCGGGCGGGTTGAAATTCGGCGGTGAACGCTTTGCTGAAACTGGTGGACTTTTTCTAGATCTGCGTTTGGCAACACATCATCTAAATATCGCTGTTCGGTCAGCGCGATTTCGAGCGCGGCTGTCCCATGCAAGAAGATCCGCGACCAGTCAACATGTTCCACATAGTGTGTTTCTAAATTCGCAAGGATCTCACTATAAAGATCGAGTGCCTGCGCGGCGGTCATGTGGTGCACCGAACCGACGAAACTTCGGTCGCGATAGCGACGGTTCACGTCGGCGTGCAAGCGGCAGATGATCAGCCGCTGATAGACTTGCCGTGAATTCGGGAAATCGCGAAAGGCTTTTTCATAATGCCGAATCGCTTCATTCCATTGGCGTTTGACCTCTAGCGAAGCCCCATGGTCAAGCACATCGTTAAGCGGATCGGATTCGATTTGCTTTGCCGATTCCACCGCGGCGGGCAACGGTTGAACGCTTGATTGCTGTGCATCCGCATTCGTAACGAAACCGCCGAGCAGTGCCGCACCGGTGAGAAGCAGCTTCGAACGCAACAATGCCCGAGAGGACGTGTCGCGGCGCAGAACTTTTCTTGAGACGAATGGATTACAAGCCAAACGTGACAAACCGACCCGTGCGAATAGTGGCATGCTGATGGGGCTCGTGCTGGTGTCTGGAAGGAGGGACGAAGATCGTCGACAAAACTGCCGGCGAAATGTGACCGCGCTAGACACCCAGAACGAGCGGTCAAGCGAATATAGGTCACAAAAGATGCCCGGTCAAAAAACCGTCCGACGGGAAACCATATTAAATGGCGGGATCGCTGGTGATTGATGCGTCCCGTTACGGTTGCACCGATCAAGCCAATCGTTCCGAACACATCAGCCTCGTGTTAATAAGCCGAGTCCAGTTCGATTCTCCTAGCCGATCCCGATCGCCCGTCTTGCGCTCCTACGCAGAAAGCAACAACGTTGCTGCCATGGCCTCAGATTCCTTTAGCCGCAGTCACCACCGCGGCGTCTTGTCAGCCGATCAAGCGGCCAACTGAAACAACGATAGGCATTGTCCAACTCACGATCAAGGATTTCCCAGTGGATCGATTCGCGATCGCGACTTTCTCCTGTCAGCATGACTTCACCAAGTCACTGCGATCACCAAACCGATGACGGCCCGCCACGGACTCGCCGAGGGACAGTTCAATGTTGAAAGATTTTCTCGCTGATCGTTTTGATGGTCCGCAGCTGGTGCTTGGTCTCGATTGTGAAACATCAGCGGACGAGCGTCTGCTCCGGTATTAACGGCTCGTCGGCGGCTAACGCGATACGGCGAACGGCGAAACCCGAATGGGTCAGAGCACGCATGCCTTCGCAGATTCGGTAACGGTCATCACTTTCGCAACGCATCAAGACGAAACGCTAGTGACACAGAGTTCACTACACCGGGTTAGGGGGATCTCTTTAACGATTCACTTGAACACTACAGCGAATTCAGGTTACTCCGGATCGCATTTGATTCGATGCGATCTGTCGGCGCAACCGTATGCCCTTTCGCACAATGTCATTTTTTTACTGACCCAACCGGAGAGCCCAGCCGTCAAAGTTTCCGATACCTGCTTCTGTCCCGCAAACAGGCGTCTTGCCGAACGCCCTGGCTGAGTCACCTGAGTGACGATGTCAACGATCAAGTTCACATCGGATGTGGGACAAACTCGATTCCACGGTGAATCCACTGTGAATCGATGACCCACCTACCAACAACTCGCCAACTACACGTTTACAAAGGAAAGGACTCCGCGAGCAGAACCGAACGCGTCTGCACGTCTGCGGTTTGATGGATTGTTCAGAGGGATGGAACTCGGCCCCGGCCGTGGCTCTGAAGTATTGATCAGCCGTCGTGTGCACCCAATCCTCCGACGCCTCATTTGAAGACACCGAAGTCTTCAAACAGCATCGCTGCGGTAAAGTCCTGGAAGGAGTAACGTCACGATGACCATAAAAAACGCAATCCGCAAAAAGCTTCGACGCTTCGCACTGTTTTGTTTAGTGACGGCGTCTACCGCGGTGACCTTCAATCACGGCCGCCTCCAAGCCGAAGATACCCACGATAGCGGCGCCCTTTGCGGCTGGGTCGACGACCTCTCGCACGAGACCTCATCACCCTCCTCCAATCCCAGCCCCAATCCACTCGCAAAAGCCCACCGCAAATCAAACACGATTCGTCCCAACGCCGAGCCGCCGGTTCCGCAGTTTCTTTCCATCACGATCGGCGAAGAGCTATTCATCAACACGTGTAACTACGAACAATGGCTCGCCGGGACATTACAAGACCAAGATCCGAAAGCAGCGATCGCTGTCAACGAATCAAATGACGAACTCGCGGTAACTCCCAACCCGCCCGCAAAAACCAACCGTGGTTCGAGGACGGCGGCCGACTTCAATTCCACCGTCGCGGCGATCGCGGCCGCTGCTTCGGCGGGCAATCCGATCGCATTCACGCACTGGACCGAGCCGTTTGCGATGGTCGGCCCGTTTGCCAAGCCGGCCGAATCGTTGTGGCAGCCGGCGGTTGTCAAAACAGAAAGTGTCGCGACGCAGGGTGAAGCGAAGCGTTCGATTGTTTCAACCGATGCTCAAGTCGCCGCGATAGCCGCTTGGATCGATCAAACGAAAGCGTTCGTCACGACGCTTAGCGACCAGGACTTCCGTGTGTTCATTGAAGGTCTTCCCGGCGCGACAGATAACTTCGAAGTCGCTGACGAAACGATCGACGTACTTGCCCTCAATGACGATGTGGAGGACGACTCCGCAGTTGTCAGTCAGCTAGCCGACGGAACCGACTTGGCATCGATCGATGACCTCGATGGCTCGGACGCACGGTCGCATATCGGCAGCGGCCCGATGATCTTCACCATCGAAGATACTTATGCGTCCTACGATTTGGCGAAAGAAGACCGCGTGGCGGCAGCTCCGGTCAAAGACTTGACCGAACCAACTGCCGATGAGCATGCCACGCCCGTATTGGTTTGGTCAGACATGTTGCCTTCGCCGCAACGCCAACCGCTGTGCTTCCGTTCGTTTGCCGAGCAATGTGATGCCGGCTGGAGCCCCAAAGCGGATCGCGCCGTTCCGTCCTGGCAACGGCGTTTACTGCCAACCCCGTCGACAGACACCGTGGCCGTGAACACAACGGCGATTAACGAAGCCGAAAAAATTCCCCCCGAATCGGAAACGATGACGACTGACAAGGAAGTCGTCGCAGAAAACACCACCGTCAACGCCATCGAATCGAGCCCCGCCGCTGCCCCAGGCTACTGGGCTGGATCGCCAGAATGCTGGCTTGACGTATTGATCAGCAAGGCCGACGAAGCTGCCCAATTGCAGCAAGTCGTCCGCCAAAGTCTTCGCCCCCGCAGGGTCGGAAGCGAACTCGCATCGCTGGTGGTGAGCGGTGATGGAGTTGCTTCCCAACTTGCCGATCGGTTGGCCCAAGCCTGGCCAGCGGCACCTGCCCCGGCCATTCCCAAGGCGGGTAGCGGAGCGAAGTTGTTGGCACGAGCCGAGGCCGCCGAGCGTTCAGAGAGCGAAAGTCCTGCGGAGGCTTTCAGCGACGAACAGCTCGCCCAGGTCGGTGCCACATTATTGCAGTGGGTCGACGTGGCCCAAAGCGTGATCGATGACATGAACGATCGCATTGAAGACGTCGCTGAGGTTGCCCGTAGTCGTGGAACTCAGGACGACTCGCAATTGCGTTAGACCAGGCTTCGAAGACGCTTTCGGTAAACACGACGAATCAAGCCAGTCTTGTCCATCCTGCTGGCGCGCACTTTGATTCGGAACCACTGCCAGATCCGCTCGTTCTCAAACGGGTACCCTCCCTCGCGTGCGAGAACGAGCGGATCTTTTTTCCTCCCAAACCGGCTTGCTCATACACAGGACTTGTGATGATCGCCATCCTGCTCGCCTGCACCGTGAAGACGATTTTGTTCAAAAAGAAAAAGACAGCCGATCGCCTTTCGCCGACATCCACTCCGCCGGAAACGCTCCCGTCGGAAGTCGCCCCGCCGAATCGGAATCGACGTCGCAAGTCAGCCGGATAAGCCAAACCGCCGTCACCCAAACGCCCGAGCGGTCAAAGCCTTGTTCGGTCAAAGCCTTGTTCGATCAAAGCCTTGTTCGATCAAAGCCTTGTTCGGTGCAACGATTAGAACTGGCGGGCGCCACCGGGTTGTCCACTCTGGGGCAATTCCCAGGGTGGGATCGGGCGAGTCGCCTGCTGATTGCCACCGACAGGAGGCGCCGGTGGGTAAGTTTGTGGATAGGCCTGCGGGTAGCTCGGCTGTACCGTCCCGGCCGGAGGCAAGTAGCCCTCGGGGACTTGCCCTTGGTCGACAAAATTCGGCGACTCGCCCTCGGCTTGATCGTGGGAATTTTGATGGGCTTCCAGTAGTTCCTTGCCTTTGGCGATCGCTCGTGACGCGTCTTCGCGTATTTCATCCCGGTTGAAACGAATTGTCGTTTCTTTCTCATTCCGATCGATGGTGAACCAACCGGCTACAAATGCACAGCAAGCGAGTGCTCCCAGAATCACGAGAGTGCGAAACATCGATTCATCCTTGGATGTGTGACTTTTGTGAAGATTCGCTGACGCTTATTCGTCCGTGGCAGCGATCGAACAAGTTTAGAAATGACGGTGTCCCATCGGAAGAGCAATTCGAAAACCGCGATTGCGCGGCAAACCATTCGTTGGTCATTCCCCGACCGCGAGCCGTTGCGCGAGGGTACCGACCTCGTCAGCGGACGGACGTTCGCCTCGGCGATTGCTTCGAAACCGCGGCGAACACCAATGGACGGATCCGTCCTTTCGTCACTAAGTCACCGGGGCGGAGAAATCCTGGCGCCGGATTTCCTCCCTCAGCCGGTCCGGACCCTGCCGCCGCGATCTCTGCACGCACTGACGGTTCGGCGGAAGTAATCGTCATTTGATCAAAATGGACAATCGTTTCGATGCGGTATCTTTGCTGGCATTGAACGTTTGCCAGGTTCGAACTTGTGATGAGACTGTCGCCTGATTTTCGCCGCTCGTTCGATCACCTATGCTGAATCAACAATCCGATCGATCCCCTCCAACGACACGAGTGCGTGACTGATGAAATTTGATCGTTTCTTCGCGACCCATCCCCGCAAGCCTGGAATTGCCAAGATTAGTGCGACCGGACTTCTGATTTCGGCTGCGATTTCGGTGACGCAGCCGACGACGTTATCGGCCGACGAGTGGCCTGGGTGGATGGGCGCCCAACGTGACGGTGTGTATCGAGAATCGGGAATCGTGGACTCGATTCCTGATGATGGGCTCCCCATCAAGTGGCGTCATCCGATCGCCGCTGGCTATGCGGGCCCGGCGGTCGCCAATGGGAAAGTGTTTGTCCCCGACTACGTGACAAGTGCCGGCGAATCGTTCAACAATCCGGGGCAACGTGCCAAGCTAAAGGGCAAAGAACGCCTGCTCGCGTTGGACGAAAACAGTGGCGATGTCCTCTGGGAATACGCCTACAACCGACCCTATGAAATCAGCTACCCCTCGGGTCCCCGGGCGACGCCGACGGTCGACGGCGATCGAGTGTATTTCCTCGGTGCCGAAGGCGATCTGAGTTGCCTGGACATCGATGACGGAAGCGTGGTTTGGAAGCGCGAGTTCACAAAAGACTTTGGTGCCGACGTGCCGATTTGGGGATTTTCGGCACATCCGCTCGTCCATGACGATCTACTATTCACGATGGTCGGCGGTCATGGTCAAGGGATCGTGGCGTTTGATAAGAAGACTGGAAACGTTCGTTGGAAAGCATTGGACGTCCCGGCGGGTTACTGCGCGCCGATTAATATCGAAGCCGGCGGCACGACTCAACTGATCGTCTTTCACCCCGAGGGATTGACCAGTCTGGAACCATCGACGGGCAAGAAATTTTGGGACATTCCCGTCAGCCCATCCTATGAAATGTCCGTTGCCGTTCCGGTAATCGATGGCAACAAAATGTTTGTCAGCTCGATTCACACCGAAGCGGTTTTGATCGAACTCGGAACGGACTCGCCGACCGCAAAAGAACTGTGGCGCGGGGGCGCGAAGAATGCTGTTCATTGCAGCAACGCGCCCGGCATTTTCGAAGACGGCGTGATCTACGGAACGGACTGTAATCAAGGCGACTTAGTTGCCGTCGACGCGAAAAATGGCGACCGTCTGTGGACAACGTTTGAAGCAACCAAACCAGGCGAACGCCGCTTCATCAAGCACGGAACCGCATTCCTAACCCAGCTTGGCGATTCCGATCGCTATCTGGTGATGAGCGAAAACGGTGACTTGATCGTCGCCAGTTTGACGGCCAAGGAATACAAAGAGCATGGTCGCATGCATGTCCTCGAACCGACCGGCGAAGCGTTCGGTCGGCCGGTCGTATGGAGCCACCCGGCGTATGCCAATCAAACTGCCTACGTGCGGAACGACAAGGAGATTGTCGCCGTCGACCTAAGTGCCAAATAGCATCGATTGAAACTCCGGCCCCCGCTGGTGCCGTTAACAATTGATCATCAATAAAAAAACCCCGGCCGATCGTTCGGCCGGGGTTTTTATCGTTTGTATGTCGACCGCCATGCGATCGCGATCGAAATGGTCCGTTACCAGGTGTACTCGGCACCGACGGTGAAACCTTGTAAGACCAAGTCGTCGTAGACGAACGATCGATCAACGTTGGTCGTGTTAAAGATATTGGTGATCGCCGCCTGATCGAGTCCGCCGTAGACGATGTCGTCCACCGCAAGAACATAGTACGACGAACGCACGGCCAGCGAGTAGGTCAGGCGATAGATCATCTTCAGTTCGAAGTCGGCCATGAACGTGGTGTCTTGGTCGAAATCCGAAACCGTTGCACTGCCCGGGGTGGCTCCGATTCCTAGCGAATTGGATCGCACATAAGTCCGACGGTCGATATCGTTTTGAACCCAAGCGGTTTTCGATCCGACTCCGACGGAGATTCCCGAGCAAACGTTCCACCAGAAATCGAATCCGACCTGGGGACCGAACAAGTGGTTCTTCGAACTCGTGTCGCTTTCGAAGAATCGGGTGGGGTCACCGTTGACCGACGTCGAGTACAACAGCGAGTCGTCGTAGCGGACGTATCGCAGGCCGAACAACCACGAGCTTTGGAAGCGGCAGTAAGGGAACATCGCTCGGCGTCGATAGTTCAGTTCTGCCGAGTGGAACGCACTTCGCGAAACCAAGCTTTGAACGCTCGACCGATCGGTGTCGTCATAGCCGTTATTGGGTGTTACCCCATAGTCGCTGATAAAGGAATACAGGCTGTCGGTGCCGGAGGTCGCCGATGCGGTGCCGCTCCACTCGTTGCCGCCCATGTAAACACCTTCGATGTTTCCACCGGGGCCCCAGAGAAACGCGACCGAAGCCCGCACTCCACCTTCCAAATCGTCCTCGCCGACGTCATCAAGGGTGAGTGCCGGGGTACCGTTGACTCCGTCGGTAGCGATCACGCCCGGTACACCGCCATCGATCTCGCGGCTCAGGAACATTCCCTCCAGGCTGACGTCGTACCAACGCTGGTTGCACAAGCTCGCTTCGCTATAAGGACTCAGCAACGAAGCAGCCCCGGCAAGCACCGAACCGGCATAGCCGAATGGGGTCTCGCGGCATGCCGTGCAACCGGCACCACGGCAGAATAAACAAGCCGGCCCGCCGCCGGATCGCATCTTGCCAAGCAATCCGCCGCCACCAAGAATTCCGTTGCAATCACAACCGCCGCCGCCGCCACAAGAACCGCACACCATGCGGTCCATCGCGGGCATCATCGACATCGTGTCGCAACCACTGTCACAATAGCCAACCGGCGTGACTCCGCCGGGGCCGCCTGGAATACCCATTGCGGGCATTCCTGCCGGGACAACGTAACCGCTGCCCTGTAAGTCATAATTTGCCAAGGAGATCCCTTGGGCATTCGCCTGGACGCCGCCGGCGATGAGAATCGATGCGAACGCCACGACGGCTGCGAATGCAGTCCCTAAGACGCGCGGCATCGTCCCGAAGCGGGGCGAAGTAAGCATTGAAGATGGTCTGTAAAGCATGGTTCGAATCATTCGGTGCATCGCAAACGTCTCCGCGGTCGCAGCCGCCTCTTTGATTTGGCTCGTTTGCCCGAGCCATTCCCAACGCTTTACTGCGTCAGTTCTCCCGAGCGACGATAAAAAGGGGAGGAAGACTAAGCACGTGCGCAATGACACCGACTGTCATCGTGCGCGAACGCTCGGCGCGTCATCGAAGCGCAGAACACTCGCAGTCCTGGTATCCCCCCCTGGACATTGATTTGAAGCGAATCCGCCTGATGCCGACCGTCAACGCATCCCTGCGTTCGGCACGTCCGGCATCATGCAGACAATCGCCTCAGCCGGAAGTATCGGCACGACCGGACCCAATCGTTTGGGAAAATCCACTAGAAGCGGTCAGGAAATCTTGCCGGCTCAGGCGAATTCTGCCGCGAAGTCACTTTTTTTGCCTTCCATCGGGGGACGTGCCCCCAGGAGGGTTTGATCGTCGCGGCCTCAGCACCGACAATGGCGCACAACTGAGCAGCGTGAATGTTTCACCGTGGATGAGCTAGCGTTCGAAGAACCACTCACAGTCGTTGTTGAATTCCGATGGATCCCCTTTCGACGAAACTGTCCGGACACCTTGGCCCTGCAAAGGCCAAAGCGTCGCGTCGAAAGTCGTCCGCTTCAGAAAGCGAACCGATCGACCTCGATCAACTCCGTCAATTCGCCATGGCTGGATCGACGTCGTCTCATCCCGAAGGCTTTGAATCGATCCAATCGCTGCGAATGCGACTTGGAGTTCCGCCCCAAGAACTGGCGGATCATCTAATCACGAAATTCGTCGACGCCTGCCGCGATCGCTATGATCGCGGATTGCCGATTCCCAAACCGGATCTCGCCCGCTGCTTCCTCTCAGACAAAGGAACGATCGTCTTCGAAGATCCGTATACCGGGGAATTGATTGACGATAAAACCGACGATCTCTTTAAAACGATTGGCGAAGTTTTCCGCCATGCCATCGTAACCCCGCGTGCCGCCGAATCTCGCCGTCGCGATAGCCAAACGTCGGCAACCCTTCTTAAACAACGTTTCGATCGACACGATGTCGAAGAAACCGAAACGGCGGGTTTGTCAGCCGCCGAAAAAGATCGTCGACAAATCATCGTCGATCAGTTTACCGACGCGCTTGCCGATCGCTTTGGCAAAGAAAACCTGCAGCCCGCGCATGACAAAGCACTCACCCCACGATTGACCAAGCTGCAACCGGTTCAAGTCGATCGCAGATTCAATTGGAATCTCGTCCTCGGTGTCGGCTGCATGGTCCTCGTCCTTGCGCTTGTCTACACCGGATACCACATCGCAAACCTGCGGCAAGAACAGGTGGCGAAGGCACCGCGTCCGGCGTTGACGACAAACGACTCGGCGAATTTGCGTCAAGACTCGCCAGTCCTTTCCCCGCTTCCACCGCCGGATCCAAGCGAGCTACGGTCTCTCGAACGCCCCGAACTTTCACCCGAAGATCGCAAGAAAATCGAAGAGTCTTCGGCAAACTTGTATTCCAATCGCCAAACAACATCGAGTGAACCCGATGACATCTTGGACATGGTCGCGGGAATCGCCCCGGATGGTCAGGTCGACCTGAGCTCTCGAACAACCATCTTGCCTGATGGAATTTCGATCGAGGACCTGCAAACCCAGCCCGAAAATCTCTCGCTTGACCCGCGAGCAAACACCACCACCCCGCGCACGGTCGATGATATCGATGCCTTGGAGGCGATGTTTGCTGAAAACAGTTCCGCAGATCCGCAAGCCTCCCCCAGTCGCGATGGTGATCCCATCACCCCTGGCCCCCCATCCGCTCCCAGCACCAAAACCACGCCCCCTAATCACGAAGCAGCGGGTGGCTACCATGTCGCGCTTCCGCCGGTCAGCGATACCGAAACACTTGCTAGTCTGGGGTCCGGTACGCCGCCTTTTGTTCGCATCGAATCACCGCGAACGCCTCAGTTCAGCCTCCGGCAACAGAGTAATGTCACTGAAGTCACGCTAACCGACGAAGCGACCGTCGTTGCGCATCTTTCAAAGTCATCCCCTAGTCAATTCCGCTGGGCCGAAGCTGCTAAAACAGAACTGGCGGCGCGTCGGCTGTTGCACGCCCGATTAATCGACGCGGAAGGCGAGTCGATTTTCCTACGACCGCGGATCGAAACCGCCCCTTATCCGATGGCGTTCACGCCCGAAACGTGGAATCCAGTGTGGGACATTCGCGGCCGACTGGACGAGAAATCAACTCGGCTACAGTTTTCCTTCGACGCCCCCGAAACGATCGAGTGGGCTTGGATCGAAGAGTTTGACTCATCACGACTCAATGGTGGCACCGCCTCCGCCGTCTTCACCACTCGTGATAGCGAGATGGTGGCAATCGGAGTCAAGATGCGGGTCCGTACGACAGACGAGTTATCCTTGCAGATGGGATTCGCGGGACGTATCGATCCACAGTTCGCGTTTCAGCCGATCGACCTACGATCATTGCAACAGGTCTTTGAGCAATGGCGACCGTACCTATTCTCTGCGAAAACCAAGCTGAAGCTGGGCAAAGAACAACTCTCCAGCATGAGCGGGATCGCTCAGGCTGGCCAAAGAAGACGGATAGCAGCACTTGAAGATCAAGTCGAAGTCATAGAAGCGACCGTCAATCGCTTGCGTGTTCTACTGGCACTCGCCGAGGAGATTCACCAAACCGTGAAACTCAATCTACGGCTTTACGTTCAGTGGGAAAACGAACAACAGACGATCCTGGAAACGATCACGCCGGACGCAAATTGAGTTTCCCGGCGCACCGATTCAACTGACCAGACAGTGATGCCGGTCACTCATGCCCTGGCGGAACATTATTCCGGCGGCGTTGCAATGCCTTTTCGCGAAAAACGACGCCAGCGGTTAAGCTTTGCCGGTTATTCGTCCGATACCGGTTCTGACGGGATTCGAAGCCGCACCGCGGACCCGACATGATCAGATCCAACTTAGGCACGGAAGCCATGAGCCGAAAAAAGACTTCTGGACGCATTACTCGAGTCACCGCAATCGCTATCGTCACGGGCACCTGCTTGGTTGGCGCCACCGGTTGCCAGGTCTCGATGAACGGACAAACTTTACCAAGTCCGTACTACCTGCAAGACGACGTACAGTATTTCCCCGCTGGTCCCGAGTTCAAACTGTCGCGTGAAGCCGCAGCCTTGAAAGCAGCCCGCGCACAAGAAAAACTCTCGCGTAACTAGCACGACGACGGCAGCCTACGCCATCGTTCACTTTGACGCGTTAGAAAATCAGTACCCACCAAAGCCTCGCAGGGCCTTCAGCCTTTGCGCGGTGCGTACTTCGTCCGCGCTGTGAATGAAGGTGCATCCGTTCATCCAACGCGGATTCAATCTTTGGGATTGCCTGCTGGGAATCGAACACGAACGATGACGCACACGTCTGGCCCATCTCGGTGCCATGTCGTGGCAAAGTGTTCGACTACCTGCCATCAGCCGGCGAGCATCGTCACTCGGCAAACGGCAAACCCAGCGACAGCATCTCAACTGCGGTTTGCGGTCAGGACAGCTTGGCGATCGCTTCGGCGACCAAGGCAGGATCGTCCTTTTCTCGCAAATGTTGAATTTGCTTCTCAGACAGGCCCGCCTTCTCGAGGTGACTACACAGACGCTTCCAGATCGTCTCGCGTTTTTTCCCCTCGCTCAGGTACAACTCCGTGATCGCTTCCTGGGCCTTCTGAATACCGATCGCATCGCGATTCCGGTAATAATTCTTGATGATCCGTTCTTGGTGCGGCGTTCGATTTGCATTCATAGCGATTGAATTCTTACAGACTCGAAGAGGGAGCGTCGGCGTCGGACACGAAACTCGGCTTACCGGGCAGGCCGATACATTCGCGTCACCACGGTTATCGACTTTGGCCACGATGCGCTATAGTAGGCAATTGCAGAGACGCTTTGTACGGCTAAAACGCAGCAGGAGCGCCAGCAACTAGCATTCTTATCGAGAGCGAAAGGAAATATTCAATGACGACCGCATGCCGGGGCGTTCGCGGAGCCACCACCGTCGACGTCGACGACCGAGACGAAATTTTGCTGAAAACACGGCAACTGTTGGCACTGATTATCCGCCAGAATGAAATCGACACCGCGGACATCGCCAGCGCCCAATTCACCGTGACGGAAGATATCAAGGCCGAGTTTCCCGCACTCGCCGCCCGTCAATTAGGATGGGGCGAGGTCCCTCTGCTGTGCGGCTATGAAATCTCGGTCGAACGCTCGCTACCTCGCTGCATTCGCGTCCTAATGCATTGGAACACCAGTAAGCCGCAGTCCGAAATTCGGCACGTTTACCTGCATGATGCCGTAAAACTTCGACCGGACTTGTCAGAGGTTCCTCCGGTCGACTTTGACGAACTTGAACTCTGGATTCAATCACAAATCAATTCAAAAGCCGCCGGAGAAAATGCGGGATAACGCTTGCCGACCTGTTGAGTTGCGAGTTTCGTCTCTCACAAAGTCGCCTTCCGCTCCGCAATACCTGTAGGAAAGAACGCTACGTTCACAAAGCAAAGGGCGACAATAGAAGATCAACAGGCTGTTAGAACTTGCCCGACCAACGTCGGCCGGCGATGCGCAAGCTGCCTTCGCCAGCAGCGGTCCCTGCGTTACATCGGGGTGGAAAGCGCGGGCTCGACACTAGCGTTCGGCTTACATTTTCCAGACCGGTGCTTCGGTCGAACGGGGTTTTGACCGGGCACAAGAATGCCTGTGTCGTGTGCTCGTGTAAAAACAAGCTCACCCAAAAAACTCCGCGCCCCGTCCGGCAGATCCGACATGCACGAATACGCAAGGCTAAACCTTGGCAAAAAAGTCTAACCTGCGGTTCCAAACCGCCAACGAACTGAGTGTCATCCACGCGTCCTACGTCGTCGGTACTGGTGCACGCTGCACCGATCAGGCGACCGAAGAAAAACTGGCGCCCCCGACCAGCCAGATCAACACGCGTTTGGCATCGTCGATGATCGACGTTTCGCGATTCTGGTCCGCGCTTTTCGCCGAAGTCGCCGCGGGCAATCCGATTCGCGTCAGTTGTGAAGCCGCCTTGTCTGCAGCCGGTTGCAGTGAGCTGCAAATCGAATCGACCGCCGCGGCATTGTGCAGTCAACTGGATGATTGCCGCATCGCTTTGTCCGGACGTTTTCCGAAGCTTCAAGAACAGCTCAAACTGCGGGCCGGACCGCTGCGTGATCGTTGGCAGACGTACGGCCCTGGATTGCTCATCGAATCCGCCAAACTAATCTGGCATTCCGCACCGCCGGAACAGTGGTGGCCGGAGAATGTCGATTGCCTGTTGGTACAGCCGTTCCGGGGTGGTGATGGTGGATTTGACTCGGGCAGCAAACGTATTTGGATCGAAGCAATGCTAACCGATCCCGATCCGGTCGTCACCGAAGTCATCCGGCTGGCCTACTTGACCACTCAAGTCGCGATTGGGCAGCACCTTGAGCAGTCGCTTGGCCCCGGCGGACTGCAAAGCGACCAACCCGAAGGATTCGGATCGGGGACGCTTCGTCAATCCTTGCTGCCTTGGGACTTGGGTACGGTACCGATTGTTCTCAAGGCCGCCAAGAACCTGGGACTGCACACGCAACACGATCTCCCCGTACAAAAAACAATCGAACTTTGGCGTCTCGGTGATGGCGAAGTTGCCTCGGTCGTCGCATCGTGGTGGCAGCAGTGGGGCGATCGAGACGTCGCGATGCCGGTATCATTGAAAGCGCTTTCCCAAGCGATGAAACCGCTGGCCGAGCGGCGGCAAGCGAGTCGCCTGCACGACAACGCTTGATCCCGTCGCTTAAGAAATCAACTTTGCCATCGCACCTCGCCTGAGCTTCGGTTCGACCCAGCAACGTTTTGAGCGTTGCAGCTGCCAAACGCCTCGGCGGTTTGTCGATCTCCCCAGAAGCGCGACGCTCGCTCCGTGTCGATCAAATGTTTGAGGCCGCCCCGTTAGCCGGCGGGCGTCAGCGCCGGTCATTGCAACGAAACCGTGATCAACGCCAGTTAACTGATCCTTATTTGAGCTGTTGACGAAGCACTATCGATGAATCGAAAGCCTCGCCGACTGCCGCTACGGCCAGACTTCTTAGCCGTTGCTGTCGCTGCCAATCTTGACTTTGATCGAACCGAGCATCTTCGTCATCTCCGCCTCTTTGGTGCCGACGAACAGAATATTGTCGAGAACGATCGCTCGCTTTTCGGTCGCCGGATGCAAAATCAACCGGCCGGCGCCCAATAAGGCGTACTCGAAGACGTCGTTAATCTCTTTGTCGACGCGCAAATTTGGTGCCGGATAACGCTTCAAATCGCTCAACATCCCATGATGGTGTAGCAACTCGTTGTTTGACAGCTCCCAGTAGTTGAAACGCGTGCTGACGAAAACGGCGATGTACATCAGCCCCATGCCGAACGTCATGCATAAAAAGAATGTTGAATTGGCGACCGGACGGATGCCTTTCGCCCAACTCTCGAGCGCGGGAAGCAGGTCGGGTTTGGATAGAAACAGCAGCCATAGTCCCATCGCAACCGATGTGATGATGAACATTAATGTCAACGATGTTGCACGTGGGAAATCGAAGACGATGACAAACATGTTGGCCATCAAAACAGCCAAAAATAGGCCCGTCATGATGACCGCCGTGGTATCTTCCGCCGGATTAACGGTCTCGTATCCCCCAAGCCATAGCACGACCGATGCGATCACCGAGACGATCAACGTCGGGTACATGAAGATAAATTTCGGATAGGGAACCAGCAAAATTCGCTTCCGCGACGATTGGCTCTCTTTGTTTTCGCTCACAGTTTTTTTCCCAGTCGCCGGCCGCGAAACCTGCTCCTCGTGATCACCTTCGCTCATAGTTGCCTAATCCTAAGTTCTTGCTTCCTACTGATTCATCCGTCCAACGCTTGTCGCTAGATCACCTCGCAGCGATCGCGGTTGTTGGACAAATCCAAACCGACCAAGAGTTTATCGTCCGCCTGGCATGCGTGGCACCATTGGTGCACCACTGGGGGCGCCAATTCCACTGATTGAATGCCGCCCGTTTTCCAGCGTGGCCCCGCTTCGCGCCGATCGATGCTCGACCAATAATCTCGGGCCCACAATGGAAATCAATGCCACGGAGCCGCCCTGATGAGTGATCTCATGCAACGCACCCTCGTTCTGCTAAAACCCGATGCCGTCCAACGCCGCCTGATGGGCCAATTGATCGCCCGATTTGAGGCGAAAGGATTGAACATCATCGCGATGAAAATGCTGCAAGTGACGCCAGAATTAGCGAAGCAGCACTATGCCGAACACGTCGACAAGCCGTTCTACCCTAGCCTGGAGTCGTTCATCACGTCGGCGCCGATCGTTGCCTTGGCGATCGAAGGCCTGGACGTGATCAAAGTCGTCCGCGATATGCTGGGGGCGACCAACGGATTGAGCGCCGCAGCCGGAACGATCCGCGGTGACTTCAGCAGCAGCCGACAAATGAACCTGGTTCACGCCAGTGATGGCCCAGAGGCTGCACAACGAGAGCTTTCGCTGTACTTTGAAGATGCAGAAATCTGTCACTACGAGCCAGTTCTGACGCCGTTCATGCGAGCCTCCGACGAATAGTCGACGCCCGATTTAGAAAGTCAGCCGAATGGTGCTGGCCAACGAATCCTGCGATCCCTGCGGCGGAATCCGATCGGCTAACCGAAAGCACGATCGGCTTGGGGAGACGTTGCCAAAATCGAGTTCCACGGTTGCGAAACTGGCCGAATCCGTCCGCGTCTTGTTGATTTAATCAGCCGCAAACGCGATAGCGTGCGGTTCTTCCGCGTAAACCGTCCCCGTACAACCGGGGTGAATGCCCGTCGGCTGATCGTTGAGTCGTTCCATTCGATCAAATCAACGAGCCGTCCGCGGCTTCCACTACGGTTCGAAACGAAGCGTCTAACCGCCCCGTCCCGGCAGCACTCAGCTATTAAGTTGCTGCCAATGAGTCGATACCAAGCGGTCTTATTCGCGTCGATTAAATCCCGTTTCTGACCACACCTACCGCGACACCAACGATTTTCGCGTCGGTAACGTACAGCGGGGCCATTTCGCGATTGGCGGGTTGCAATCGAATGCGTCCTTCTTCGGGGTACCAGAACTTCAGCGTTGAGTCGCCGGTCGGCAATTCAGCGACGACGATCTGTCCCGGCTCAGCGGACTCTTGCCGCTGGATGACAACAAAATCACCGTCTTGGATGTGGGCATCGATCATCGAGTCCCCGGAAACCTGCAAGATGAATCGATCATGCTTGCAAAACATACCACTAAAATCGACGCGATCGGTTTGCTCGAACGCAAGTGCGGTCGTTCCGGCAGCTACCATCCCCGCCATTGGCAAACTATGCCCACGGTCGTGGCCTTCCGTTAACTCAATCGCGCGCGACTTGTTTGGACTCCTCCGAATCAGTCCTTTACGTTCCAGAGCACGGAGGTGGCACATCACGCCATTGGGGCTTTTGATGCCAAATGCTTCGCCGATCTCGCGAACGGTCGGTCCGTAGCCTCGATTGATGATCAGCTCACGGATCAACTCGTAAACGCGGCGCTGCCGATCGGTGAGTTGCTTTGTCGCCATCTGTTGACTCGTTGATTGGAGTTATGTCGCCGCTCGGACAACCTGCGGAAGTATACCGGATCCACCTACCTAAAGCCAACGAGGCTATGAAGATCCGGACTTGGATCACATCTGTCCAATATCGAAGTGTTAATCGGCGAAGGGCCAACCTTCCCGACTTGCCAAGCGCACAAAACATTTCGGAGACACAATTTTAGTCCATGCAGATTTCGTGAAGACGGCGAGTTCCGAAGCGACCCAAAAACCGCAAGCAGATACATTACAAGGACTTACGCCGATCCAATAACTTCTAATTCGCTCTCGGAAGAAAAAGTTCGACAGTTTTTCCACCCACCGGAATTCCTTGCCACCCCGCCGAATGCGTCCACCAAACGGACCTCCGGATGACGTCTCCAACCGTGAATTCTTGCCTCATGCGAATGAAGATCAGTCTGCGAAACGAATCCCAGCCGGCCGATCAACAATTCGATTTGACTTGCGTGCTAGCAAACCTAGAATCTCGCCCACTCAACGAACGCCGAGGGAATTTGATAGCATTTTCGCTTCCGGTGGATCGTCGAGGGTATCGATTGACTTGGGAGGCTGAGATGCCACCCAGCGGAGCTAGGTTGGCTGCTTGTCTTGCCAACGCTTTGGCTGCTTTTCCGAGTCGATCCATTAGGCCAATTTTCCGCCGAACGTTGCGATCGCAGTTTCCCCTGTTACTGCCGGTTCCGCGATGGTCGGTCGGGTTTCGAACGTTACGCAATGATCCATGATGGAGGACTGCGCTCCCGGTATGTCCACAACGCACGGCTGCAACAATGACTCGGAGGTCATTGTCACATTCAAGGAGGCTTTGAAGCAGCGTGTGGGCGCGGAGCGATATCAGATTTGGTTCTCTGGTGTCGAGTTCGACGTCGAATCAACGCCCTCGGTCGAATCAACGCCCTCGACCGAGAACGCAGCTGAAAGCTCAGCTGGGTCCCCGGCGGCGGCTTCCCAGAACGCGCAAGTATCTCCGGGCTGCATCATCGCGACCGCACGCGGACAATTTGCGGCAGACCGGTTGAGCAAGAACTTCCTTTCGGCAATGCGAGCTGCCGCGTCGGCGGCGTGTGGCTCGTTGACGAACATTCGCATCGATGTCGCGTCTACACCGACACAACAGGTGGGGCTGCCGTTTGAAGACGTGGGCACCGATGCCAATTCGGTCGCCGACCAAACCGACTCCGCCCCCCCAGCAAGCGATCAGGCAGACGCGCAGGCGGCAAGCGAGTCCACCGCAGCGGCTGCTTCATCAGACTTCGACGCCTCTGCTGTCCGAGGGACGGCCCGACCAAAATCGCGCCCACAGACAAAGGCTCAGCGAAACGACCGGGCGTCCAAGCGGCGACGTCCCCAAACGCAGTCATTGGCAGCGATTTTAGCCGACGGAATCGACTCGCGAAAAACCGCGTCCGGTTCAGCGTCCCCGCCGCCGAAGCGACAAACGTCTGCTGGTCCCGCGACCGCGGCGGCATCTGCGCCACAGGCGATGCCGGCGTCCACGCGTGAAAATATGCGTCGTGCGATGGACCATAGTTGGGATAACTTTGTGACAGGTCCGAGCAATCGACTGGCCGTCACCGCATGCGAAATGACCATCGAATCACCTCGGACGGCATCACCGCTGGTGCTGTGGGGACCGCCGGGCTGTGGCAAGTCACACTTGCTTGGAGCGGTTGCAAAAAAGCTCCGCACCATTCACCGCATGCGGCAGGTCATCATCCTGTCGGCGGAAGACTTCACGAACGATTTTATCAAAGCACTTCACGGCAACAGCTTGCCGGCGTTCCGGTCGCGGTTTCGTGATGCGAGTGCACTACTGATCGACGACATCCAATTCTTCGTTGACAAGAAGGCGACGATTCGCGAGCTGCAACACACGATTGAAATGTTCGCCGAAGCCGGCAAGCCACTGGTATTTGCCGGAACGAAAGCCCCCACCGAGATCAAAGGCTTGGGTGGTGAATTGAGCGGGCGTTTGGCGTCTGGATTGGTTTGCCAAGTCAACAGCCTGGACTTCGAAACCCGCATCGAATTGCTGCGTCGCTATGCCAACCAAAGTTCCCCCGACGCGTGGCCCGAAGAAACCCTTTCTGAAATCGCCGAAGCGGTTGACGGGGACGGTCGGTTGCTGATCGGGATCGCAAACTTGATCTCATTGTTGCAGCGGATGTATGGCTCGATGCCGACGATGGAACAGATTCGCCAGCACGGGTCACACTTGCTACGAAGTTCCGGTGTACCGATTACGTTGCAAACGATCGAGCAAGCGGTCGAGAAGGTATTCCAGTTAGAAGGCCGTTCGTTGCAGTCGGGCTCACAAGCAAAAAGCCTGACCGGGCCGCGGATGTTGGCCATGTATTTGTCGCGTGAAATGACCGGCAGCCCCTATTCGGAAATCGGCGGCCACTATGGCGGACGCAGCCATAGCACGGCGATCTTGGCTTCCCAACGTGTCAAGCAGTGGCTCGAAGCGAATAAGCAGATCGGTCGTGGGACGACAGCGTTGGCGACTGACGAAGCGATCCGCCGAGTCGAAGCGATGCTAAAGACCGGCTGATCCCCCGTGACCGGTTGAACTTGATCGGCCAACGCGAACAATACAAACTGCTCCGCCTGAGATTCTCACGCGACGTCACAGCTACCAACCAAGGATCGGTGTTTTGAGTACCGGAGACTTTGATCGTTCTAAATTTAAGAAGGACAAGAAACGTCCCCAATCTGCCGCCGAGATCTTGCAGCGCCAGCCGCCGTTTGATCTTGAAGCCGAAATGGGCGTGCTCGGCAGCATCTTGATTCTTCCGGAAGTCTGCGACGACTTGGCGTCTCTGCGGGCGGACGATTTTTACGACGACGCCAACCGAATCATCTACGCACAGCTTCGCGAGATGTACGACACCGGTGAGAAAATCGATGTCACACTTCTGGTGGCTCGCTTAAAGAAGACCGACGACTTCGAAAAAATCGGGGGTGCGGCGTATTTGGCGAGGCTTTCGTCGGCCGTACCCAATGCCGCCCACGCGGTGTACTACGGCGAGATCGTTTCCGAAAAAGCGGTCTATCGAAAGCTGATCCACGCCGGGACCGACATCCTTCGCGACGCCTACGACCAATCCAGCGAGGCACGTGAGCTGTGTGCACAGGCGGAAGCGAAAGTCTTCTCGATCATGGACGGTCGCTCGGCCAATTCCTTGCATTCGATGAACGACGTTTTGCACGCGGCGATGGACCGGATGGAAGCCCGCCTTCGAGGTGAAGTTACCGAAGGCACCGTCGAAACCGGATTGACCGATTACGACACGATGACCGGTGGGCTACATATGGGCGAACTGATCATCCTCGCCGCTCGACCGTCGATGGGGAAAACGGCGTTGGCGATGAACATTGCCGAACACTGCGCGATCGAACTGCGCCAGCCGGCTTTGTTTATCAGCTTGGAAATGTCGGGGATCGAATTGGCCGACCGGATGTTGTGTAGCCTGGCTCGCGTCAATGGGCACCGACTACGAAACGGAACGATCAGCGCTGACGACCAGACCCGCTTGATCAATAAGGCGAATGAGATCAGTACGGCGCCGTTTTACGTTGACGATTCGCCCAGTCGGACGGTCAGCGAAATTGCGGCGGCGGCACGCCGGATCAAACGTCGCGAGAACGGACTCGGGTTGATCGTGATCGATTACTTGCAGCTCATCGAACCAGATAACTCACGCGATCCACGTCAGGAGCAAGTCGCAAAAATCGCGCGACGCCTAAAAGGGATGGCGCGGGAACTGGGCGTACCGATGCTATGTCTCTCACAGCTCAACCGACAAGCCGAAGACAGCAAGGACCACCGTCCCAAGCTGAGCCACCTTCGTGAATCCGGTGCAATCGAGCAAGACGCCGACGTCGTGATGTTCGTCCACCGTGAAGAGTATTACCACCGTGGTGAAGATCGGGCTCAGTTCGCCGGGCAGGCGGAGATCATCATCGCCAAGCAGCGGAACGGACCGGTGGGCGATGTCCAATTGACTTGGGAATCGGACTTCACCCGCTTCGGTAACCGTGCCCCCGAGCACCACGATGAATTCAGCGACTATGCCGAATTCACCAGCCCGGGTGGTTTCTAAGCTTTCCTGTCGTGATTAACGCAACCTGCGTTACTTAAGCTCGGGGTCCGCTCGCAGCGTGAAGAACCCAAAGTGAATCCCGTCGGGTTCGTTGTAGCCGAAAGACCCTGTGGGTGCGAAGTACTTTTCAAACTCCGAGAACGGGGGCAATTCGTTCTTATCCATCAGCTGCGATATTTTCTTGACCGCTGGATTGTTTTCGCCCGCTTGGCGAAGGAAGTTGCGAGAGTTCTCGTCTTTGGCCAAGTCGTAAATCAGGCGAAAGCTCTGCGCTCCGTCGATGAACGACAGCACGAACGGATCATCGCCATCGAGTTTGCCGCCTAGTTCACCGGAGACTAACGAGTACTCAGGAAGTTCCAACAAGCGGGGAAGCTTTCCGGCATCGGCCAACGCCACCCTTTCGAGAAACTTGGTGCTATCGGAATAGATCAACCAGTTGCCGAGAATGAGGAAACTTGGTTCGGGGCGACGCAGGTTTTGAGGAAAATTACCGCCGGGGCCACGCAATCGATAGACAACATGTCCGGCGATCGTTTCGACAGTCATCGCGTTTTGCATCCGATCGCGAATGTCCGCCATCTTTGACTTGGCCTTCACCGGATCTTTTAGTTCAAACGCAAACGCGTTAACGCCACTGTTGATTCGTGCCGGGGGCTCCATCCAGGCAAGACGCACGAATCGGCCGTTCAGATTTCCAACGACATCGTCTTGGATGCTTAATCCCAAACGCGTCATAACAGGGTCTTCAACGATCCGCTTCATCGCATCAACACCTTGGAAGCGATCGAGCACTTTGCCGAAGTTCTCGTATGCTTTGGCAAAATCCCAATTCAGCGACGAGTACTGCATAATGTCCTCGGGCACCCAATTCGGTGGAGCGGTTTCACCGGTTTCGGGACGTAAGACACCGAGGATGCCGTCGCGCGGGGGATCGATCTTGATATGGTAGTGCGCGATACCTTCGAACACATCTCCGCCTCGGAACGAACTACCGCCGATCCCACCGATACGAGCCGCGCCCATTTCTTCGATGGTCGGCCAGATTAGAGCCACGGCAATAGAATCGGACCGTTTGATAATCCGATCGGCGATCGCATGCGGATCTGCAAAAAACGTGACTTGCGGACGCGTATCTTCGGCGCCGACACAACGCGACATGATGGTGCCAAATGTTGCATTGTCAGCGAGCGTCGGTTCGTCACTTTTTCCGATCCAGTGATTGAGCACATCCTGAGCGGCGGAGTGGCCGACACCGATGACGAACGTGCCGTCGCGTTCGAAAAACTCGATCGGCAATCGGCCGGCACGATTGGGCAACATTCGGGTCACTTCGGTTCCATCGATTTTGGTGACTCGTCGGACCCGTTGTTTTTTGACTTCTTGTTCGAAGCGGTCGACGATCTTCATCAAGCTATCGATGTTGTCGCCGGCGTCGATCAGGAAAGTGAATCCGAACGAGTACTGCTCTCGCAATTCGGCGCGACGCTTGCGACGTTCGATCTCGTCTTCGCTGGCATCTTCATCGGATTGTAGCTCCGGTTTTTCGTCCCCCTCGAGCGGCTTGGCTGGGTGCAGGGCGAAAGCGACTTGGCCCTGTGGGATCGCGAGCAATTCGTCGAGACCGATTCCGATCTCATCGCTTGCTTCTTGGAACAAGTCTTTCAAGGTGGCATAAAGGTCATCGGCAAATGGTCGGAACTTTGGATCCTGGATCATTTTTCCGAGCGACGATGACTTAAGATCCTGGCGTAGATCAGCGGCATCATCTAAACGGATGTAGGCCAGCGTGTCGCTGGGAAACAGTCGAGGAGCGCCTGGTAGCGCGCCGTCTTTGTCCTTTTCGGCTGCCGAAGTGGTAGGCAAACCGGTGAGCATTCCACCGGCGACTATCGCTAGCGACATCACGGCTGTCTTGACGGATCCGGAAACGCGGAAAACGCCGGAATGGGGACGAATCACTGTCATTGGTGTGCCACACAAGAAGAAGGGGAATGAAACGATCGGACAAGGCCTGCTAATCGGTCGATCTTGTTCAGATTCTAGTCGTCTTTCAGCTCAAACTCGCCTACGACTTAATCACGCCAACACCGCCCCGAAAAAATCGTGACCAGCGTACATTTGCGTATACAACCGAGGGTGGTTGGCTTTGGACCTGCCGAAGCAACATGTGAATTACTGAGCGGCCGGTCGAGACGGGAATGAACGATCGACGTAGGTTTCGATGCGTACGTTAGTTCTGAACTTGTCGCTTGATTCGGTTTTGCGACCTCGATCTTGGGACTTTCAGATGAAGTTCCTAGGCGAAATCCGAAACGTTTGGAGGCGCGTAAGGTTAAAGTAGGGTAACAAATTGAATGAACTTCTTCTCGCCAATGGTGCACGCTTCCATGTCGAATTTGCCAACTCATCGCCCGCTTCGCCGCGTCATGATCGCAGTGATGGGCAATTTGGTGCTAGCGACCCTCGCGACGGCTCAGTTTTCCAGCGACACCGGTGATACCGGCGTCGGCACTGGGACAGACTCTGGAGCAACGGCGGGCGGCACATCGAGTTTTGGCAGCGCGATGTCGGCCAGTGGTGCGAGCACGTTCGCAGGTGTTGAGCGAGGCTCAACGATTGGAAGTGAAAACGTCTCTGGATTCGGAGCCGCTGCGGAATCGACGGGTGGCGGAGGAGGTGCGGCAGCCGGAGGCGGACGCGCCGGCGGCGTCGGTGGACTTGGAGGGCTCGGCGGCTTGTTCGGGGCACTGGGAAGTGCGTTTGGGGGGCAGGATGCGAGCAGTACACAGCCAACGATCCGAGTTAAATTACGATCGGCCGTCAACGTCGCTCCACTGGACAGTCGCCTGGTTCAACGCTCTGCCAATCAAGTGCTCTCACGAGTTCCCGTGTCAACCGGCACACAAAATGTTCGCGTCACAATGAATGGTCGCAGAGCCACCTTGACCGGCATCGTAGGCAGCGACAAAGAGCGTCGAATGAGCGAACTGTTGCTACGTTTAGAACCCGGCGTCAGCTCGATTGACAATCAGATCACCGTCGCGCAGTAAACGGCCCCAATCCATAAGGTGCCAGCCACTTACCGGTTCATAACGGTTCATAAGGTGCCAGCCACTTACCGGTTCTATAAGGTGCCAGCCACTTACCGGACGATGCAATGCTAGCATCACATGACTGAGGTGATGACTTAGGTGCAAACCGCGAAGCAATGTACAAGTTGACTTAGGAGTCGTTGCTGCTAGATTGACCGCACCCCCAAATAGGAGAGTGCGATGCCTCGACCTCAGCGGTGCGAACAATTCATATCAAGTGATGTTTGTGTGGTGCACGTGACGCAGCGATGCGTCCGCAGGGCTTGGCTTGCCGGTGTCGACCCGCTTAGTGGTCGAGACTACTCCTATCGAAAAGAATGGATTCGCCGCAGGAAGGAGGCCCTCGCTTCGGTATTTGCGATCGATGTGCTCACTTATGCAATCATGAGCAACCACTTACATCTGGTTTTGCGCAGCAGACCCGATGTCTGTGCCCAATGGACCGATGAGGATGTTGCCATTCGATGGCTGCGGGTGTTTCCAGGCAAACGGCTTGAAGAGCACCTAGCTGAACCAAACGAGAACGATGTCAAAATGTTGGTTCGCAATAAAGAACGGATCCATCAGATACGTTCACGGTTGTCCGACATCTCCTGGTTTATGCGAGCCTTGTCGGAACCAATTGCGCGTATCGCGAACAAGCAGGACGAGTGCACTGGCCGATTTTGGGAAGGGCGTTTCAAGGCACAGCGAATTGTTGACGAGGCTGGCTTACTGGCGTGCAGTATGTACGTTGATCTCAATCCAGTCCGCGCCGCGGTTGCATCGAGTCCCGAAAACGCCCCTTACACCAGCGCGTATGACCGCGCAAAATCTAAGTCAGGCGAAAAGATCAATTCCGCTGCCTTTGACCTTAAGCCAGTCAGCACCGAAGAAGCCGTCCACGAAATACGCGATAAGTCACTAAACGATCTTCGCCAGAAACAAGCGAAGAAACGCAACAGACCGATAGACAAACGCGTCTCCCCAGACGCATGGCTCAGCCCATTGCGGCTCAAACCTGACAAACTCGCCAGTGATGCAGAAGTCCACACCGAAGGCGTTCGAAGCAGTAACCGCGGCTTCTTGAATGTGGACTGGGAAACGTATTGGGAATTGCTGCGATGGACCGCGAGACAAAGTGTCGAAACCGCCAGTACCGAAATCCCAAGGTCGCTTGCGAAATCACTTCGAAAAGTTGGAATCGATGCGCCATTATGGCGTGACTTAGTCTGGAACTGGCCGCGATATTTTGGCCAAACGTCGTGCGTCGGGAGTCCTGAAGCGATGAAGGAACACGCCGAAACTGTCGGGCGTCGACATCACCGAGGGCAGGCACTCGCAGCCCATTGTTTTTGCTAACCATGCCCTGATGACAACTGACCGTTGGCTCACGCGTCCAATGTCAGCCATGCACTCTGGTGCGATGCTCTATCCGCGATCCATCGCGGCAGCGACTCTCAGCGATTATGACATGCAGTTTTCTGCCACTGTAAGTCCTGAGAAATAGCGATTGCGCCCAAGAAATTGGAGTTGCAGTTGCACCTCGACCACCTCTGTCAATCCGGCGCAACGGGGCACAACACTCGCCTTTTCCCGCGCCGTCGTCGTCGTTCACTTTCGCATGGCCGACCGAGGGTGCATTCAAATGGTGGCTGGCACCGATTGGATGATGGTGGCTGGCACCGATTGGATGATTGGCTATTGGATGATGGTGGCTGGCACCGATTGGATGATTGGCTATTGGATGATGGTGGCTGGCACCGATTGGATGATGGTGGAGACTTATGGGGAGGCTTGGCGCTTGATGTACTCTAACGCGGCCGCCTCGGTGGTTAGCTCGCCGTCGAGTTGCTTTTGCCGTACTTTGGTTAACCAATCACGAAACTTCGGCCCGGGACGGAAACCTTCCTGAATGAGCCGATCCCCTGTCACCAACGGTGCAGGATCAAGCTTCTCCGCCGACCACTGCAAGACCTCTTCACAGCGTCTTACCCCTCGGTCACCAATCGATCCATCAGCGCCGACAAGCGATTTGGCGACTTGCAACGCGACGGCTATGTCCCGATTGACCATCAAGGGCTGCAACTGAGACCATGCCAGATGTTCCGCATGAATCAATCGTTTGGACAACTCCGATGCCGTGCGAACTCGACGCACCTCCTCTCCTGACAACTTCCACCGTTCAGCCAAATCTCCCAACGTCGTCGCCCATACGGATTCCTCTCCTCCTCCAAGTCCAAGCAATACCAATGCCAAGGAGGTCTCAAAATCAAGTGAAACGCGATGACTAAGCAATTCAGTCAAACGCGAAAGGTCCGCGTTGCAAAGCTGAGGAAGCACCTTCTGAGCGAGCCCGGTTTCGATGAGTAATTGCAATCCGCGGGGCGCAAAAACCGAGGATAGAATCCGCCGCATCTCAGCACCAATCCGCTCCCCACTGACAATTTCAATCGCGTCTGCCCGACGAATCAACTCGGCTCTCGTATCGGATTCAATCTCGAATCCCAGTGAGGTCGCAAAACGAACCGCCCGCAGCATCCGCAATTTGTCTTCGTCGAAACGCTGCTCCGGTAAACCAATCGTTCGTAAACACTTCATCGCCAAGTCTTCTTGGCCGCCAACGTAATCCTTAATCGCGTCCTCTAGGGGATCGAAGAATAATCCGTTAATCGTGAAATCGCGTCGCAACGCGTCATTCCGGGCATCGCCAAAGTGCACTCGGTCAGGCCGTCGACCATCGGAATAGTCTCCGTCACTTCGGAACGTCGCGACTTCCGTCGGATGAACGGAATCACTTTTCCTGCGTATCGCTTTTGGCGGTAACACTCCGATCACACCAAAAGACGCACCAAAAGCGAGCGTGTTGCGGTGCCCGAAAATCTTACGGACCCGGTCGGGAGTCGCGTCAGTGGCGACGTCAAAATCTTTTGGCAGTCGCCCCAGTAGCGCATCTCGCACACAACCACCCGCAAAAAAGGCAACGTGCCCCGCCGCATGCAGCACGCCGCAAATACGGAGTGCTTCGTCCAGTGAATTCTGTACGGCTGGCGGACGGTTGTTGTCGCCGTCGAAAAGCGGGCCTATTTTTGTCAAAGCAAGTCTTTCGCAAGAGAGGAATCGATCCACGAGTCACGATCGAGATTGTCGATCGTGACGTTTTCCGCTACAAGCTGTCATATGGACTGTCCGCCCGTCAAACCCAGCACTCGCCGTAAACGTGGTGTGGTCGCCGTGATTTTTCGCGACGCCAAACTGCTGGTGATCCGACGCGCGCTCACCGTGACTGCCCCAGGAAAACTGTGCTTGCCCGGCGGAGGGATCGAAAAAGGGGAGTCGGAAGAACAGGCATTGGTTCGCGAGATGGAAGAAGAACTCGCCATCCGCGTCACTCCAGTACAACTATGCTACCGCAGCGTCACCAGCTGGGGGACCAACTTGGCTTGGTGGTATGCCGAACTTCACGAACAAGAACATCCAACCGCGAACCCTGCCGAAGTCGCCGACGTGTTTTGGATGAGTCGCGAAGAGGTGCGAATCGCGAACGATTTGCTTCCCAGTCTACCGCCGTTTCTCGTCGCCTGGGAACGCGGTGAAATCGGTCTTGATTGCGATTGGTGCTAGGGTTCCGACCCAGATTCAATACTTGGATTCAGCTCATCAGCCGACGAACGTCAGCATTAGCCAATGCATGGAAACCATCGCTAACAGCATCTGGCTCCTACAAAAATTGAACTCGAACCAAGCAGTAGCCGATCGCCGGAGCTGGGATTTAACCTCAGCCGCTTGATGTTCGTCGCCGCTTCCCCAACCACTGGCACTGTCATCAATTAAAAGATCGATCGCTGGCCGTTCAATCAATCGTCGCGGACTTCCAAACGTAGCCCTATCAAATCAATAGACAATCAATGGCTCCGGCAACCATCAACAAGACGCTGATCGCGACGTTTGTCTGGAAAAAGGCCTCGCCCACCCTCCCCAAATCATCAGCACTGACGAGCGAGTGTTGACGAAACACCAACGCAAAAATCAGAACAAACGCGGTCCAGTAAACCCATCCAAATCCAACCGCGGGCGATAGCAACGGTAGCGCGACCAAGAAAACCAACATCACCGAGTGCGACACCGCCGCGATTCTCAACGCCCCGGCAACACCAAATCGAGCCGGAACGCTATGCAACTTTGCGCCGCGATCGTACTCCGCGTCCTGACACGCGTAAATGATGTCGAACCCTGTTACCCAAGCGGCGACGGCAGCGGCCAACAGCAGCGCCGGAACTAAATCGCTGGGTATCGATACCGACTGCGGACCCCGGATCGCGACCCAGGCACAGATCGGTGACAAACTAAGTGCCACGCCCAACCAAAGATGGGCCGCACTGGTGAAGCGTTTGGCCAAACTATATCCCAGTACGATTGCCAAAACCGGGACCGAAGCAACTAGCGGAACCCAGTTCGGCCAAAATAATGCCGTCGAAGCAACAAACGCCATCGCGTTGACGATTGTGAACATCATCACCGCCGAGACGGAAAGCCGACCTGCAGGCAAGTGTCGTTTTCGTGTCCTCGGGTTCTCCGCATCAATCTTGCGATCGACTAAACGGTTGAATGCCATCGCGGCACTACGTGCGGTCACCATACAGACCAAAATTGCGATCAGATCAATCAAACGAAACTTCGCGTACGCCCCATTTGGCAACGGAGTCGCAAAGGCCATCACCGTCGCGAGGACCGCAAAGGGCAATGCGAACAGGGTATGGGAAAATCGAATCAGCCCCAGCCAATCCCCGATCGTCGCCTGCTTGTTCGTCGATACAGTTGACTCGCTCACGTTGTCGTTTCCTTCCATCGATCGATCATTCGATTATCGACTTGCAATTGATCAAGAATTCTCCCGACTACGAAATCCACCAAGCAGTCAAGCGATTCGACGCCGTGGTACCAACCTGGCATCGCGGGTAGCATGGTCGCTCCGGCGGCGGCGACTCGATGCATGTTCTCAAGCTGCAAAACACTGAGCGGAGTCTCGCGAGGAACGAGCACCAATTTACGGTGCTCTTTTAAGTGAACTTCGGCCGCCCGTGTGATCAAGTTATTCGACGCCGCCCGCGCGATGCCGCTCAATGTGCTTCCGCTGCACGGACAGACGACCATTGCCGCAGTCCGAAACGAACCACTGGCGATCGGCGTGAAATAGTCTTCGTAGTGATGGTACTGCAAATGCCGCTTCAGTTGGCTTTCCCAATCCACTCGATCGATCAATTGGCGCCGGCGTGCGGTCGACCAAGCTGGGACGTACCCCAGCAGACGGAGCAAATCCGGCTCTCTCAAGTTCAGTGCGACACCGGTCTCTTGCCGAATCACCGCCGCACCGCTAGGACTGACCGTCAGATGAACATCAACCTCGGCTTGGCACAGTGCCTGCAAGAGACGGACGGCGTACATCGCACCGCTCGCGCCGGTCACGCCGACAACGACTGGAAGACTCAATTGACTCATCGTTTCAAGCTTCGGCCGCAGAATTTAATTGTCCCGGTTTTGTCCCTTCATAAATCGTGCAAACGCCGAACGTCAGCGGCTTGTATTGCACGTCGCTGAGTCCTGCCGTACGCATCCGTTCGGCCAACGCTTCCCCATCAGGAAAACGGCTGACCGAATCGGGCAAGTAGCTGTAGGCGGACTTGTCGTTCTTCGCAAACCATTGCCCGACCTTCGGCAAGATGTAACGGAAATAGCCGTTGTAAATCTGTTTGAGTCCCGGCAGGCGAGGCCTCGAAAATTCGAGCACGATCACCTTCCCACCTGGCTTGCAGACCCGAGTCAGCTCGGCGAGCCCACGGTCGGTGTCAGCAACGTTTCGCAGTCCGAACGCGACCGTCACCGCTTGAAACAAATCCGAACCGAATGGCAGTTGTTGAGAGTCCGCTTCGACGTAATCGATCGTCTCGGTTGCATCACCGGTTTCTCGCTTTCGCCGTGCGATCTCCAACATCGCACCACAAAAATCGCTCCCGATGACTTCGACTCCCGAGGGTGCCGCGCGAGCAATCGCCATCGCCAAGTCCCCTGTGCCGGTGCAGGTATCGAGGACCGGAATATTAGGAACCAAGTTCAGCCGCTTGACCGCGCACCGTCGCCAATACTTGTCAATGTTCATCGACAACAGATGGTTCATCAAATCGTACTTTGGCGCGATCTGGCGAAACATCTCGCGCACACGCTCGTTGCTTTTGTCCAGGGGAGTACGATCAAAAGGCTGGTCGCGATTGACCGGAAGCGTTGGTTCACCGGAACTCATCGGCTGTCTACGGGTTGAAGGACTTGAGGTGGGTGCAAGAAGGGTCAATCAGTTGGGCAAATTTAAAAATTTCGGAGCGACTTTTCGATGATCAAAGCGTCAGAATCGATCAACACAACAGACGAATCGTGAAACCAAGCATCGGAACGGACAAATTTCTATAGCGTCACGCCCAAAATCGATTCAAACTGAGCCGTAAGAAAAAGCTAGCTTCGGTGTCTAAAATTGAGTCGATCGCCGAACGATGCGTCAGCGATGACGTATTTTCGAGGCAGCGATCGCCCCACAAACGGTACGGCAGAAGCCTCGTTTCGCCCAGCCCGGATCGCGCACGTCTCGTTCAGATTTCGCTCCAAGTGGTGGATATCAACCCCGTCCCGAGATAAACTGAACGAACATCCAGATCCGCCCCTCGCCTTCGGAATGTCGAGTTGTTTTCAAGCGCTGACGCGGCCCCGAGATCTACTGCACTTTTGAACCCGCAACTTCAGCCCGCGATTAACGGAAACCATGGCGAGTCTTGCTCATCCCAACGCTCTGACGCTCCTCAACAAGGTGACCTGCCCGCATTGTTGGAGCATGTATTCGCCTGAGGAGTCGCTTTGGATTTCCGAGCATCCCGATTTACTCGGTGATGCCAAACTTGGATTCCAGCACGCCAAGCGTTTTTTACCCAGCCGATTCTCTCCCCAAGGAGACGCGATCGACGAAATGGGGCAATTCGCGACGCGGATGGCGTGCCCGCACTGCCATTTGCACGTGCCGCGTTCGATGTACCAGGTCCCGAGCTTGTTCTTCAGTATCTTTGGCGCTCCGGCTTGCGGTAAAAGTTACTTCTTGACGTCGATGTCATGGAAGCTACGCCAGACATTGCCCAAACGCTTCGCGGTCTCGCTGAGCGACGTTGATGCCGAAACCAACTCGCGGATCCATGAATACGAAGAACAGCAGTTCATGAATCCGGACTTGGATACGCCGGTGGCCCTTGCCAAAACCGAAGAACAGGGCGACATGTATGACACCGTCAACATGGGCGACCACTCGGTCACGTTTCCGCGACCGTTCATGTTCAACCTGCAGCCGTTGTCGAGCCATCCAAGGTACAAACGCAACCGGGAAATCTCGAAACTCGTCTGTCTTTATGACAACGCGGGTGAAAGTTTCTTCCCCGGAGCCGACAAGACGGTCAGTCCAGTCACACGGCACCTCGCGAAATCAAAGTGCCTGTTCTTCTGTTTTGATCCAACGCAAGACACTCGGTTTCGCCGTGCTTGCGAAGGTAAATCTGAAGATCCCCAGATGGCTTCGCGAACGAGCCGCCTGGCTCGAGAAACGACCATCCGCCAGGACACGATCTTGCTCGAAGCGATCCAGCGGGTTCGTCGACACGCGGGCTTGCGCGACGACGAACTACATCAACGCCCGTTGATCATCATCGTGACGAAGTGGGACGCTTGGAAAAATTTGCTTCCGGATGTTTCAACCGACGAACCCTATTTGGCGATCGAAGGCTCAAAGCTGTGTTCGCTTGATAGTCAACGCATCAAGTACACGAGCGAACGTGTGGGTGAACTGATGGCAGACATTTGTCCTGAGATCGTCGCCGCGGCCGAAGGTTTCTCGACAAGTCTGACGTTCATTCCCGTCAGTGCCAGCGGTACCCATCCGACACTTGACCCGGCGACAGGGGCGTTGGGGATTCGGCCGCGAGATATGCAACCGTTTTGGGTGGAAATCCCGATGCTGATGGCACTCCACAACTGGGCGGGCGGATTAGTCGGAGCAACGGCACCGGGGTCTGGGATGGAAGACGGTCGCTGGATGCAAGAAAAGCTATAGCGCGCCGGGGTCAGGAAATTCCGGTGTCAAGAATTCACAGCGATCGCAATTGATGAGTACCGAGCTACTTTACACATCCGCTCCACATGGTCTGCGTCACGGCGCCAAAGGTTTCTGTACGGTGTTATCCACCGCCGGAATGTCGATCAACGTGATCAGCAAGCTAGAATCGATCTCCGGTTACCGCCAGTTTTTTTCTGCGGATCATCCACGCTATGCCGAAAACCCAATCGCATACGCCCATCAGATTTTCAGCGTCGGCGGGATCCAGGCGTCGGTCATCTCTCGGATCGGCCCCTACGGGATCGACTACACCGGACGGCCGAGTAACAAGATCGCTCATCATGTTGTGGTTGAACCGAACGAGATGCCCGCCGCCGGACCGGCGTGGCTGTTAGGGCAGTCGGTGATCCGATCGCAATGGCTCGGTCATTGCGAAACGCCTTCCTCCGGACCGGACATCCCGTCCGGCAATCAATCGTCGCGGATTTGCACCCAATGGAGAAACCTAGCCGGCGATGCGGGCTGGGGAGGAGTCGTTGCCGAAGCGGTGGCTTCGGCTGACCAAACGCCGCTTTGGATCATCTATTCACTCAGCCAGCGTGATCGACTGCTGGAGCTGATGGACGAATCAATCGCCTTGCTCCCGGTATCACTTCGCTGGCGAGCGACGTTTAATACGTTTGCGGTGAAGGTCCCACCGGATGTGCAATGCAAAATTCGCTTCGTGCCCGAGGGCACCGAAGAAGCCAAACTTGCGGCATCGGGAAAAAAAGCGATCGACCTGACAAAACCGCCCCGCATTACAACGGCGTCTCGCTGGGTCGAACTTGCGCGCGGTACCGCCAAACCGGATCCGGTCGCCCCGATTCAGGTCGCACCAACAGAAGAAACCCTTGAGGCACCGGCGGAAATCGAGACGGCTTGGAGCGACCCCGATGATGGGATGGGATCGCACCAGCCGCCACCAACCCCGGGACCGCCAGAACTCCCGCCGGAAGCGAGCATCGACAAGGGATCGAAGAAAAACATTTTGATCGCCGTTGGTGTCATCGGATTTTTGGGGCTCGCCCTAACGACATGGTTAGTCGCGACACAATTGTCGGACACCAACGCAGCCAAGCTGCCGCAACCGATTCCGCCCCCGATGGAGCCGGACGAACCGATCGAGACACCTGCCCCATCAATTATCGCACTCGAAACCGTTCAGCTAGACGTTCGCTACGATCAAAAACAAGCGGTGCGATTGATCCTAGCCGGTCTTGAGCCAGCTCGAACCGATGCAGCTCCAACAGAGTTACCGACCGCGATCGAGATGCGAGGCGTGGCAAGGCTGCCATCGTCGCGACGAGTGCCCGCCGATGACCAATCAGAGTCAACGGTGAACCCAACGATGTCGGATCCTGACGAAGACTCCGCAGAACTAAATCGCGTCGTCCCGTCTGCCCCCGACTCCATTGCCGATGATCAAGTGGAAAACGATTCGGCGGACACTATGATTCCGGCCGCCTTTGTTGCTTGGGGGGCCGATCCGTTTAGTCTTCCCGAAGCCGAATCGTACTTGGTCAATTCCACCAAACTTGTCAACGCACAACGCACGCTAGATGCCCATCCGCTGCCGACCGTTCCGCCGCAAGTATCATCGATCAAATTTTTCTGGGAACCAAAAACGCGGTACCTGATCGCGGACGCGTCATTAAGTTTGAAATCACCGCCCGAAAAATTTGCGGACCAAATCGCCGCCTACCAACGTTACGTTCGTTCGTTTTCCGTCTTGATGACCAAAATCGACACGATCCGTAAAGCAAACGCCGAGTTGCCGAACCGCTTGAAAATGATCGGCGATGACTTTCTGTTTCAAATGAAACAACCGAACGAGACACTGCGGCACCTTTGGCAAGAAATTCCCAGCGGCAACCGGTTTCCCGAACGCGTCAACGCCTTTCGTCAACAACTACAAGATCGATTGGACCAGTTGCGAGATCCTTTGACCAAACAACAGCAAGCGGCAACGATCTCAATCGTCTCTGTTTGTGGCGAAATCGTTTTGACTTCGAAAGACGCTCGAGAAGCATTTAGTATTTTGAAATCCGGACAGACGATCGACGTTCCTGAGTTAGTCTTCTTTGATGCGGACCGTGCTGTGATCGATCGCATTCCGCTACGCATACATTTTTCTTGGTGACAGAGTCATGCCCACTACCGTTGACAAGATTCGACGCGCCCTCGAAAAGCGAGACGGAATCGCGGAAGAAGAAATGCGCCCCTTGGCGGACTCTTTCAAAGTCGAAGTTCAGGCGGTCAACCAGCGTCTCGATGAAGCGGTGATGCTGCTGCGCAAAGGCCTGCGCAGCGAAGCGATCCAACGGGTCGAGATGACTCCCAACACCCTCGAAAAAGCGGCAGAGCTGGAATTTCCCGAATGGGACGAGTGGAACGAGATCCTGCAGTTCTTGGCGATCCCGTTACCGCCCAAATTAAACGTCGACTATGTCGCTCAGATCAATGAAGCGATCATCGATAGCCTGCCGCTGGAAGCTTTGCTACGGCGGCATCGTCGACTGGCCATCGCAAAAGCTCCGCTATCGGTTCGTCTACGAACCCTCCGCCAAATCGCCCGCGTCGATCCAGCCAATTCTGTCTGGGGCGACGACGTCGAGACTTGGGAAAAGATCCGGTTACAACAAATCGACTCGGAACTGCGTCAAGCCTTGGAGCGTGAAGACTCTCGCCAGCTATACCTTCTCAATGAAGAACTAACGTCCGATCAGTGGCGGGTCAAACCATCGAGTCGCCTAATCGAACAAAGCCAGTTCGCCGCCGAAGCTCATGTTCGACAAAACATGGAACGCGAACTGGGATTAATCGCGCCACAATTGGCGGAGGCTTTTGAAAATCGCGACGAAGCGACCGCGCGTTCGCTTCGAACCCAGTGGCAAGCGAGTCGCAGCCATTACAGCATCGACGTACCGGCGTCGTTACAAACGCAGGTGATGCCGACGTTGCGTTGGTTGGAAGATCTTGATCGTCAATCGATGATGGAAAGTGAACGATCGATTGCGGTCGACAGGCTGGAGTCCTGCCTTGATGGAAATCATTCGCCAGAAGAGATCCAAGATGCCTACGAACAAGCGACTCGCTTTGGCGAACCCGTTCCCGACGCACTGGCCGCGCGAATGCAAACGCTCGCCGACGAACCGGTCAAGCGTGCGAAAAAGAAATGGACCCTGATCGCCGCCGCGGCAGGCTTGTTGGTCATCGTCGGAGCGGTCACGGCCTACTCATTGATCGCTTCGGCACGTCAAGCCAAACAACGTGACGATTACGTTCGCCTGATGGAAGGGTTTGTAAGCGAAAACCGATATGACGAAGCGCTTTCGTTCTTCGAATCGGTTCGCGCAAACGCCCCAGAAGTCACGTCGCTTCCCAAAATGGTGGCCTTGCATTCGCAAGCCCAAAAGGCGGTCGAATCAGAAACGAAACGCGAGGAGCGATTCGAAACGTTGCTCGTACAAGCCAACAGTGACGATCCGGCGTTGATCGACGAATCATTGATTCCGCAACTCGAAGAACTTGCCAAAACAGACGGCGAACGGGCGAGAATCGATGATATCCGGAAACGCAAACAATCCTACATGGATTCCCAAGCCGTCGCCCAGAGCGATGAGATGATCGAAAAGATCGGTGAATATTGGACGACCTTTGGTGAGCTACAGTCACGCGGGAATACCAACGCCAACCGAACCGCACTCGAACAACTTCGCACGTCGGTGATCCGTTTATCCAATTCCTACCCATTGCGATCCGATGCCGCAACGACCAAGCAAGAACAGCTACGCAGTTCATTAACGGCGACGATCGATCAAATGAAACGCACCATGCAAGCCGAACGACAGCTTGCCGACGCACTGGATTCCTTGTCCGCCGCTCGATCGCTTGAACAGTACGCCGATCGCCTGCGTGAGTTGTCGACCCGGACGGTTGCCGACAGTGACTTTATTGAATTCGATACCGTGATCGACGAAGAAGACCACTGGGGAAACGTTGATCGGACCAACGAGTGGCTTGAGCGACTTTCACAGCGACTCGAAAATGGCGTGACCAGTGGCGAAGCGACGGAGCTAGTCGAATCGGCTGAATTGTTGCGTAACCGTGTCGCTCCGAATCCGGTGTTTGACGCGATGCCCAAATTCTCGGACTCCATGGAAGAAATTCGGCGACGAAACGCAATTCTCAGTGAGACGTTTAACGTCTTTCAAAAACACCCGCTTCGTGAACTTGTCACACTTCCCGCCGAAGGCCAAGACTTCCTGATCACCAAAACGTACGCCGAAGACAACGCGGACCGGATGAAACGTAGCGGTGGCCTGGGTGTGATGGTCGTCTCCAGTTCGACCGGCACCGTTCGCAACCGTGGCTTTGACGGACCACTCGACGACATTAAGAACGAACCGATGGCATCGGTCAATTGGTTGATCGCCCAGCAGAACGCACGGGCGATTGACTTCGCATCGTTGTGGGAACAAACGTTTTTGCGATTGGTTGTCGAAGTGATGACCCAGCGACCCGATCTCGACGCCCGTGTCAAAGAGTGGATGATCTTTCGGTTGCTCGATGGTGCCACCCGAGGTAGCGAGCGGCTCGCCGCCGCGATCCCTCAGACGATGGCGATGCTTAACCGAAGGGCCGATACGTTTAACCGCTGGTATGAACCCCGACCGTTCAATGGCAAGCTTCCCACAGAAGTCGAATCGACGATCCGAGCCGAATTGGGTACGGCGTACCCACGATTTAAGGACCCGCTTAGCGACTATTCCAAGGTTGCCGCATCGCGTCTGTCATGGATTGGTTTCTTGACCAAAACCGAAGGCAATCAGATCAGCTATCATCTACGCAATGAGTTGCCCGAGGTCGATGGCTCAATCTTCGTTGCGGCACCGTCACGAGACAACGCCGTCGAAACCTCGCTCAACAAAATTGGGGAGCTGAATCAGGGACATGTCCAACTGACATCCAACCCGGTCGACTTGATCGGCGGACGCCCCCTGTTTTTGTTCCCCAACTAATCGCTCCCGATGCTCGGCGTTCCAACGCTCGCACGCCTCCTCGCATGAATCAACCTGCATGACTCCGATTGAACGCGTCTACATTCGATTTCGAGGCCGTACGATCGGTCCGCTCGCTCCGGACAAAGTCAAAGAGATGGTCCGCCGCGGACAGGTGACGCGCATGCACGAACTTTCCGCCGACGGACTCAGCTGGACGAAAGCGGAAGAGTTCGGCAATTTTTTCCCGCGTGCGGCCCCCGCAGGTTCTACCGCAGGGGACATGGCGGCAGACGGATCTGTCGTGCCTCCGGGGGAATCTGGTGGCGCCATCGCACCGAATGAAAATGCCACCGCCCAGTGGTATGCCCACGTGCAAGGTGAAAAACAAGGCCCTGTGTCGCTCGATCAAATGCGGCTTTATGCCGAAGCCAAAGTCCTTAAGAAGGATTCATTGGTTTGGAAAAACGGCATGGAAACGTGGAAGGCTGCTTCCGAAGTCCTGCCGGAGCTGTTCGGTGGGAAAGCGCCCGCCGGTGGATCGGCCGCCGTCTCAAGCCCTCCGTCGGACGATTCGGACACCTCCGGACCGACCGGCACCGCCCTGTCGAAAGAAATCGCAGAAAACCATGGCTGGATCCTCGCCCTGGGGATCAGTCTACTGATCGGCTGTGCCGTGTTCTTTGTCGTCCAGATTTTGAAACTGAACGAAGGCGGTCAGAAACTACGCTCGGATTACCTCTCCGCCTCTCTATTCATTGTCACCGCGGGTGCCGGCAGCGCGGTCGGAATCTTGGCGATCCAAGTCTCGATGAAAATGAAAGCTGCGGCAGAATCTGGATCTCCCATTGCCACGATCGTGGGAGCGAAATCGCTCAGCCAATTCTGGATGGTCGGCGCGATCGCTAGCATCGTTTGGGTCGCTTTCGTACTCCTGATGCTCATCGCGGCGATCACCATGAGCTTGCCCCTGACCAAAGTTCTCGGATAGCGTTTTGTCAACTTCCGAAATCAGGACGAGCCGACTGGTGTTCGTTACGATTTCGATTGGACAAACCGAAACTTTCGCCGAGTGTCCGCTACCTTGAATTCTGATGGTAGCGTCGCGGCAATCGCCTCGCCGACTTTCATCTTTCTGAATTCTTTTAAAAAAATCGCACGGATCTTGGCGTTCGATGTCACTAACCATCAGACACCCCTCTTGCAAACAGCTCGCCCAAATGTGAACTGAAATGAGACTCACGCTACGCACCCTCCTGGCCTACCTCGACGACACGCTTGAACCACAAGACCGTGAAGTCTTGCGTGATAAACTCGAACGCAGCGGCCAGGCAACTCAGTTGGTCAAAGCGATAAAGATCTGTATTACTAACCCAAGTCTTTCCGCGCCGGCTCCCGATTCGGTTCACCCGATCGAAGACGCCAACATGATGAGCGACTACCTCGATAGCACGCTCTCGCCGGAACAGGTGGCCGAACTCGAAAAAGCTTGCTTGGATTCACTTCCCAGTCTTGGCGAGGCGGGGGCCTGCCATCAGATTTTGACGATGGTGCTCGGTCGCCCAGCCAAAGCGTCTGACGAGCTGAAAAATCGCATTTTTTCGATGGTCGACGTAAGTGGCAACATCACTCCCAGTGAAGGTCGTCTATTTGCCGATGGCGAGTCATCTTCCGCAGCGATCGCCGGTGAAATCGGCCCGCGTTACTCCGGGGTCGATCTCCCTGGCCCGGCGACACCGTCTCAGCCGGCTGGCCTAGAAAGCCCTGCGGTGACCGGCGCGACATCAGTATCGGAAGACATCGCCGCCCCAAACGAACTTGGCTCGCTTGATTCGGCTGCCCTCGAATCTTTGCCGCCAAGCGCAGAAACTGACTTGTCGAGTATCGACGTCTCGCCGGATGCCTTGACGAACATCCCGGCTAATCTGCCAGAACAAGCGACACAACTGCCCGGTGAAGTTCAACCGGTTGGTGTCGGCGATAGCGGTGTCTTTCAAGCGGCAACGAAGCTACGCGAACAATCCATCCAATTCGCCCAAGCCGGGAATTTCATGGACGATGGAAGCCCGATGGCCGGAGACCGCCCGCTGCGTGAACTCGAACGATCGGACTTCTATGAAGGAGACGTCCGGCCGTCTCGGATTACGCCTTGGTTGGTGTCTTTAGCATTGGTTGGCGTACTGCTTTTTGCGATCAGTCAGGTGTTCGCACCACTCGTTGGGCCGCAAGCTTCCAAAACAAGTGATGACGAAAACATGTCGGACGTCATCAGTGCCGATACCGATGCCCCCAAGTCCGTTTCGCCGACCACAGAAACAGAGACCGATCCAGCCGAATCGCCTTCGATTCCGTCGCCGACAGACCAAGCGCCTCCGGTTCCGGTTGATCGCGATGTCGACGAATCAGTACCTCCGGTTCCTTCATCGTTGGCCGAAGCTCCATCAAGCGATGAATCGCCTTCGCCGGTGGAAACCGAGACGATGGCAGACGCGCCTCCGGTACCGCCTTCTGATGTTCCCCCAGTTCCGGCAGGCGATTCACCTGATCCAAATGCACCGCCGATTCCGATCCCGAGCCAGACTCCGGATGTGATCGCCGCGGAAACTCCTGATGCATCGGTGGCAATGGCGGATGTCCGATCACCGACAGACGCCGCCTCGCCGGCAATGGAAACACCAGTCCCCGATCCGACGACGGTGGCACCTGATGCCACTGAAGATCCGGCCGATGCCCCTAAGATTCCGATCGCGACACTGAAATCCGATAACGCTTTGGTTGGCGTATTGTTTAAAAATGACTGGGTGCTATTGCCGCCTGACGCAACGATCAGCACAGGACAGACGATTGTCTGCGGCCCAGAATATCGAGCGGCCTTTCAGATCGGCGAAACCGAAGGTCGAAACTTGACGATGGTCGGCCCATCTGAAGTCACTTGGAAAAACAAAGCTCCCCTGACAATCGAAGCTCGATTCGGAAAAGGGCTGATCGAGTTGGGTTTGGCCGGTGACAGCGTTGTCTTGCAAGTCGGCGGAATCGCGTTGGTAGCGACCGCGGAATCAGGCCCGGTCACCTTCGGATACGAGATCATCCACCGGCGGCCGATCGGTCTGGATCCCTTAATTTCGACGAACCATCAAACAGCTTTGCAACTGGTCGGCTTGTCTGGAGACGTATCCGTGACCGGTCAAGCGGCGGTCGACACGGCCGACGGTGCGACAGGAGGTGACTGTATCGTTCCCGGAGCGTTCGTACTCTCGGAAGAAAACGCCGTGACATTGACGTTGTGCGATGAAAGCACTGCCGAACCGAAACCAGAGGTAGTGGAAGCCATGCCAACTTGGGTCGATGCCGAAGTTGACACCGGGTCGCTCGAAGCACAAGCGGCTTCGGATCTCTTGGAACTTGTCCGAGGAGAGAACTCCGATTCTTTGTTACTGTCGCTTCGCGTCGCACTGGGATTTCGCCGCAACGAAGTCGCCGCCTTAGCGGGCAAGACGATGCTCGCCTTTGGTGACGCGACCGCATTTTTTGGTGTCGATGGTTTGTTCAGCGTCGGTAAACAACGTCTCTATTGGTCATCGCATCTCGATGCGGTTCGTGATGTAATCGCGCGAGGCGCAGAAGACGCGGCCGCCGTTCGAACCTCGATCGCGGGACAGAACGAAGCGATTGACAACGCGGACGGTGACACGATCTTCCGGTTGCTCGTCGGGTATTCGCAAGATCAGTTGAAAACCGGTGGGGATGCGGAGTTGGTCAATGATTTGGAATCGGCGTCGGTTCCCGTACGGGTGCTCGCATCGGAGAACCTTCGCGACATCAGTGGAACAACGCTGTTCTTCCGCCCGGAAGAAATTGTTCAATCCAGACGCGACGAAGTCATCAAGAAATGGAAAGTGCGTCTGAAAAAGGAATCGATTCGATACCCGGAAACCGAATGAGATTGCCAGTCAAAGCGTTCGCGAAAGGAGCGATCGCGTTGGTCGTCATCGCCGGACTTGGTTTCGCGATCAAGAAGTCATTCGATTCGCTATCCGAACAACAACAGCGCACGGTCGATTTGATTACCCAGATCGATCGAAAGATTGAATCGGCGAAAATCGAATCAGAGCGACAACGGCTTCGACAAGAACGTCAAGACGTCATCGATCAGCAACCGTCATTTGCCAATGTCCACTGGTCAACGTTGGCCGCCGCCGCGTTGGTCTATGCGGTCGGCTTGATCCCGGGAGGCTTGGTATTGAAAGAGGCAAGCGGCTTGCTCGGTAAACCGATCTCGGTGCGGGACGCTGTCTCGATTCAAACCGTCGGACACCTTGGAAAGTATGTTCCTGGGAAAGCGATGGTGGTTGTGATTCGTGCGGGACGCCTACGTGAACTCGGTGCTTCGTGGCTGATCGGATCGACCGCAGTCTTTTTGGAAACGATCATGATGATGGCTGTCGGGGCTGCGCTCGCGGGTGGGCTAATTTTCTTTTTACCGGTCCCTCGCTGGATCGCTTGGATTTCGCTACTCGGTGGAATGTCTGCGGCGATGATAAGCGCGCCACCGATTCTCAGCCGGTTGCTTCAAAAGGCCAATATCCTCAAATCGGATTCGTCCCTAACGGATACCACTGTTTCGCCGACGCGGCACCTGTGTGATGGTTGGCGTTTCTTCTCGTTGGCATGGTGTTGGCATGTATCGGGATGGTTTTTGATTGGCGGCTCGTTTGCATTGGTGGTGCGCAGCCTCCCCGGATCCATTCAAACGGTCTCCGACGCGACGTTGATTATCGCTTCGGTCGCAGCGATGTCATTGGCGATGGTCGTCGGATTTGCCTCGTTGCTGCCGGGCGGAGCCGGTGTCCGTGAACTGACACTCACGATTGTCTTGGCGCCCGTTGCCGGACCGGCGGTCGCGTTGATGTCGGCCATCGTCATTCGGCTTGTCTTTATCGCCGTCGAAGTGTCACTCGCCGGATTGTTGGGCGGATGGCGAAACCGCCCCGAAAAAAGACCGCAATTGTCAAACTGAGATCACGCCGGACGGTTTACCAAACGTCCTCGTCGGATTTCTTTTTGAGAACGCGATTCGGCGAAACTCGATCGAAGTTTTGGGTTTCAACGTGATAGATTAGAATTCAGGTTGTGGGCCGCCTGCGGCATCCACGAATCAACGTGATCAAACATGCGACGTTCAGCGTTGACCGAAATCGAATGGGTCGAGTCTACGGATTTCGGCTGGAATCGTGGAGGGTCAGCCCTATTTCCTCTAGAGTTGCGTTTCTCGGTTGTCTGTCAGCGAATCCACTGCCCTGCGTTATCGCCAATCGGATCCCGATGTGCGATTGATGCTGCGCGTCAAGAACGATGACGCCGCCGCCTATGAGGAACTACTACGAAAATATCATCCGCGTCTGGTGCGATTGCTTCGTGCGATGGGACCGAGAGCTGACATGGCCGAAGATTTGGCCCAAGAAACATTCATGCGGGTATGGCGCGCCCGTGTACGTTACGAACCCGGTGCCAAGTTTTCGACTTGGTTATTCACCATTGCCGCCAACGTTGCCCGCAATGCAACCCGAAGCCAGGGGCGGCGACAAGAGGTCAACGAGGTCGACGCACCGACGGGCGGAGACGGTTCGCGCGCCGTTGGAATCGTGACCGCGACCGCACTGGAAGCCAGCAGTTTGATGCCGACTCGCGTGGTCGAGGGCGCCGAACGAGGCGACATCGTACTGAACGCCGTCAAAACACTTGGCGAGCGGCAACGGACGGCATTGATGCTGTCGCGATTCGAAAACTTAAGTTATGCCGAGATTGCCGAAACGATGGGTCTGAGCACGAAAGCGGTGAAGTCTCTGTTGAGTCGCGCTCGGGTCAACTTGCGCGAACTGTTACAGCCCTACATCGAAGCGGGGCTGATTCCAAAAACGGGGGACGATCATGAGTGAAAGTGTCCTGCTGACTGACGACCACCCGGTCGATCCCGATGACGAATTGCTTGTCGCTTATCTCGACAACGAATTGCTTGAAGAAGAACGTCAATCGGTCGAAAAAAGGTTGGTCGCCGAACCTGACTTTCGTCAACGTCTGCAACTGCTGCAAACCGGATGGGACTGGCTAGACGAAATCCCAGGGGAATCGATCGACGAAAAACTGGTTGAGTCAACCATTGAATTGGTCGTGTCCGACATTGCGCCCGGCCAGAGCGAACAAGCGAATTGGTTCACGCAAAATCGCCGGCTGATCATCACGGTCGTCGCCATCACGATTGCTTTCCTTGTCGGACTTGTCGCGACAAACTACGTCCGCCGCGTCGCCCTCGAACGGCAATTTGATGACCTTGCCGTCGCACAGGAACTGGAAGCGTACAGCCTCGGTCCCGACTTCAAGTTTTTCAATGAGCTAGCTACCAACCCACGGTGGCAAGCGATGGCTTCGGCCATTGAACAGATCAACGAACGGTCCATGCAACCCGAACGGACCGTCGAATCACTTCCCAGGGAAAGCATCACTTCGGCGCTGCAATCTCTGCCAAGCGATCAACGAGAGAAATTACTCGTCAAGTGGAAGCGGTTCCAGGAATACGATGAACCGACCAAGCACGAGTTGCGGCAAACGGCAACGAAAGTCAACGCCCGCGAGGAACGCGACTCCCTGGTTAAAACGATGAAAATCGCATCGGTCTGGCTCGAAGGCCTGTCAGATGAAATGCGTGATTCTGTCCGCAGCGAAGATGCTTCGATTCGCAAGCCAGCGATCGAAGAAGCGATTCAATACACGATGGCGGAACTATCGTTCGAATCCGGAAAGCTGATCAGCGAAACGACGTCCGAGCAAATCTTCTCCTGGCTGGAGGTTTTGTTTCTGAAACGTGTCGACGAATTGCCACCAGAATTATCCAGACACATCCAAAAGACTTTGTCATCCGGGTCCAATAATCCCGAGATTTTCAAAATGTTTGCGATGTATCAAATGCTCGACGACCCGGAGCAGCGGGGCCGCCGACGGTTCGGATTCCGGAGCTTCCCGATGGGCTTCCGGCCCGGACCACCGCCACCGGACGGTCCGCCGCCGGGACCCCCGAAAGAACGCGACGGGAAGGGTCTGGGGAAAGGCAATGACGACGGTCCCCGGAACGATCACCGAGTGGATAGTGATGCCGAGCGAGGTGATTCAGACCGCGGTGGGCGGTCGGGTCCCCAACGTCTTCGCAGTGTGACCAACGAAGAATACGACGAACTCAGAAGCGTACTAGACGACGAAGCGCTCAGAACTCTGGACGCACTGACCAGCTACTCCACCCAATTTGCCGGTGAAGCGGCAGTCTACGCGACGCTACGAACCTGGGCTCGCGAATCGGTCGAACGACACATCGCCGCGCTTCGCAACCGTGATGAAAAAACGGCTCTCGAACGTTATCAGCAGTACGATGACGAAAGGCGATTTGGTGTGAACCGAGATACGCTGGACTTACAGCCACCGTCTGAAATTAGAGACGAAATCTTTAATCGTCGTCGGCACGATTCGAGAAGGTAATCTGGCGACGATGGCGTCAACGTGTGTTTCTTTAGCCTTTTTCATTGACATGCCGCGTCTATGTCACGATTTCCGTCACGCAGGCTGCGGCGAGACGGCCCACGAGCAACCGACTCGCTCGCGTTAGTTCGTGTCGTATTTGGCGAAGATCATCTTACCCGCGTTCGTCTGAAGCGTACTGGTAACACGGACATCGAGTTCTTGACCGATGCGATTGCGAGCGCCTTCGACGACCACCATTGTGCCGTCATCCAGGTAGCCTACGCCTTGCTCGGCACCTTCGCCCGGTTTAATGATCCGTACCTTGAACGTCTCGTCAGGCAGATAGACGGGGCGTAGCGAGTTGCTGATTTCGTTCAGGTTAATTACCGGAACGTTGTGTAACTTCGCCACCTTGTTCAAGTTGTAGTCGCCGGTGACGACCTTCCCCTCCAGGTGTTTGGCGAGTAGCACCAGTTTCAAATCAACCGTCTGTCCGGCGAGTTCCGGGAGGTCACGATCGAAGATCATCAGATCGACGTTGTCGTCGGCACGCATTCGGTTCAATACATCCAGCCCACGTCGACCACGCACCCGCCGCAATTTGTCACTGCTGTCTGCGATCGCCTGCAGTTCGCTCAATGCAAATCGAGGCATGATCAACTGATTGTCGAAAACACCGGTGTTGACCAAGTCGGCAATTCGACCGTCGATCACCACGCTGGTGTCAAGGATCAAAGGTTTGAACCCCTTCACTTCACGGACAAATTCGACATACGGAATCAGAAAACGAAAGTCATCCTTGGTCTGAATCAGAATGCTCGTACAGATGTAGCAAAGCAACATCCCCAAAATCAGTTTGACCGCGTTACCGAGCAATAACGACTGTGCAAAAAGCGGTGCAAGCGCAATCCACAAGACATACGTCAGCAGGAATCCGATCAAGACGCCAAAGTACACCGCCGAGATCGAATCAATCCGTTTGCTGGAGATAAAGATATCACCCATGATCGCCACAACGGCGATTCCCATGATCCCAACAAACACCAAATACGGATTGATATCCGCATCACTTGGTAAAGCCGTGTTGATAATCCAAGACACTCCGCCCGCGCACAACAAGAATACGCATCGGAGAATGATTAGTTCCATCGGATAATCGGCGAATCACGAGTGGGGAAACGGACCTCTGGTTCAAGAGTCTTCCACAGTTTAGATGAGACGTCTCGATAATCCCAAGGGGCCGACTGCAAGTCTGGCACGACAGAGGGGGAAAAACCCGGATTAGGTCGACAGAGTTGGCATAATCGGCATCCAACGCGACTCTAAACAATTGAGGGATGTCCGTCTCACTCGCACGTTCCGACCGCAGTCGGTCACGATTTCAACGAACGATGCCAGTAACCTTCGATGTCGGTGCTTCGTCAGAACTCTTATCATTGCAATCACTCATTGGCCGCAGGCGTTAGCGATGGTCAACAAATCGACACCGCCGATTGCGTGAAAGTACTGCCGTATTGAATTTTGACGAAGCGTTCATTTGGCAAATGTCTAATTGACGTTCGCCATCATCCGATTGATCTTCGCTTGAACTTCCGCAGCTTCTGCCGCGATCTGGTCATACGATTTTTTGGTCGAGTCGACAAGTTGCTGGGCCTGCTGAATCTTTTGCTCTAGGGGACCTCGCGTCGTGGCCAATTTTTCAGCCTCCGCCATATGTGCGGCTGACTGCTGTCGGTGCGAACCGATCGCCGCCTGCTCACTGATACGTTGACGCCTCAGCTTTGCGATCTCGACTAGCTTTGCCGCAAATTTCTCTTCGGCGTCTGCGAGTGCTGACATTTTTGCCGGATCCGCCTTCAGGGCAACGCGAAGGGCGGTGACTTCGTCTTGCAGGTCGCGAGTCAGGCTCGATGCGCCAGGAAGTTTGCCATCAAGGTCAGCAACTTGAGCCTCGGAAGCTTTCGCGGCAGCTTCCTTCTCGGCCGAAAGTTTCTTCAGAGACGCAATTTTCTGGTCGAGTTCAGCCAGAGGTTTCTTGGCTGCCTCCAAACCAGCGATTGCTTTTTCAAGTTCAGCTTTGACAGGAGCAAGTTTTTGCTGAACCGAAGCAAGGTTTGTCTTTGCCGATTCCAAGCGAACTTCGGTCGCGGGAGGATTCGGTCGCAAGCTGACCAAATTTTTGGGGTCATCGACAGACGTGTTGAAGACATCGCCGTTCCAATTGCCATAAACCAGACGCTTGCCGTCGTGGGTAATCGCAACTTCCAACATCGCTTCGCTACCCTGCTGAAGGTTCTTCAACTCTTTTCCGTCGGCGGCCCACAGTTTGGCTCGACCGTCGACACCCGCGGTAGCGAGACGCCCCTGATGATCAAACTTCACACTGGTGACACCGCCACCATGAGCATTGATGGATCGGAGCGTCTTGCCACCTTCCATTTCCCAAAGTTTGACGGTCCCGTCGCCGCTGGCACTGGCCAATACGTTTGAGTCATCACGCCAAGCGACCGAATGAATCGCCCCTTTGTGCCCAGCCAGATCCAAATACAGCCGACCGGTATCTGCTTCCCAGACACAAAGACCACCGGAGCGATCTCCCGATGCGATCAGAATTCCGTCTGGGCTGTAGGAAACCGTGTAGATCCAATCGGTGTGCTTTTTCAAATCAAAAAGCATGTCTCCGTTGGCGACATCGAAGATCCGCAGCATCTTTTGCGGCCCTCCCAAGGCGACACGGCTCATCGAATCATTCACGTCGGCACCAAAGACAGTGTCTAATTCATCGCCCACGCTTGCCACACGCTCACCGGTTTTGACATCGTAGATTGCGACGAGTCCCTGGAACGAATGCTCCCCGCCGCCAGCGATTAGATAACTACCGTCTCGACTAAACTTCAGGTCCTGCGCAATTCCTTCTTCAAACGGCAAGATTCCAAGTAGCTCTCCGCTCTCGCTGTGATAGAGCACGATTTGCTTTTGCCCCGCGACGGCCACCAGGGGTGCCCACGGGCTGGCAGCGATCGCGGTGACCGCACTCGCACGTTCGGTCACGACGGGTGTTGCCAAAGGAACCGATTCGGGCATCGCGACTGGCCCATCGGGTTTACCGCCAGTCGAAGCAACATAAGCAAGCGCGTTCGCCTTTTTCTTCTTTGCTTTCGACCCTGAATTCTCCAGAATCCCGCCTTCGATCCAGGCCTTAATGATCGCCAACTGAGGCTCCGGCAACTTGTCCTGATTCGGTGGCATGATCGGTGTATCGGCATGGCTGACCAATTGCCAAAGTCGACTGCCTTCCAAGTCGCCATCATCGTAGACGACTTCGCCACTGCCACCGCCTTCGATGACGGACCCAAATGTGTCAAGCGCCAGGCCACCCTTCTTGTCGCCTTGGTGATGGCAATTCAAGCAGTGTTGCCGGAAGATAGGCTTGACGTGTTCCTCGAAGGTGACCTTGTCGGGAACGTCTTTTGCGAAGCCTGTCGTCGCTACGCACGCCCCCGCCGCCAACAGCACAAATCGTTTCAGCATTGTTTGATTGATCATTGATAGCATGTCGAAGATTCGAGCTAGTGGTTGGTCAAAATCTGCAATCGGGATTAGCCGCATGGCGTCAGCCACGGTTGCCGGCAATAAACGAAGTCAACGCCCGTCGGCCAATGAGCCGAACTCAAATATTAATTCGAGACGAAGCACGAGTGCTTCATCGACATCTGAAATCAGGATTGGCCGGATGGTGTTAGCCATGGTTGCCGGCCAATAGCCGAAGTTAATGCCCGTCGGCTAATGAGCCGAACTGAAACATTAATTCGAGACGAAGCACTAGTGGTTGAAGACAAATTCGCGACTATTGAGAACAGCCCAGTACATGTCTTCCAGTGCGGCGACCTTGTCTTCTGATTGCTCCAACATCCCCTTCAATTGTGCGACTTCGTCGGCAGTCGGCTTCCGCGAAAGACAACGCACATAGATCCGCTCCATCACCTGTTCATGCGATAGTTTCTCACTTTCGATCCATTTCTTAACCTTGGCTCCCTGGGAAACCTTTTGGCTGACACTGCTACCGTTGAGCAGATGCAAGGCTTGCGATAGCGACGGATCAGTCGACGCCTCACACTCGCACACGGTCGTTCGAGGAGACCGGCCGAAGGTAGTCAAGAAATAGTTGGTCGTTCCGCCATCGGCGATTTGTACCGCACGCGCACCGATTGGTAGACCGCGGAACTTGTCCGGCGACTCGGTGGCCTGGCAGATGCAATCCAATAAGCTTTCCGCAGGAATTCGTCGCGTCAATGCGTAAGCGTAGTTGCGGGTATCGTGAGCGTTTGTGGGATTGGTAGCACTGCTGCGTTGGTACGCTTGGCTATTGCAGATGTCACGAACGAGCTGCCGAAAGTCGAATTTGTACTCGACGAGTTTCTCACCCAATTCATCGAACAATTCAGGATTACTAGGTGGATTACTGACTCGAATGTCATCAACTTGGTCAACCAATCCAACGCCCATATAGTGAGCCCATACGCGGTTGGCGATTGATTTGGCGAAGAATGGATTCTCCGGACTGGTCAACCAGTTGGCCAACACCTCACGTCGGTCTTTGCCACGCGTATCAGGCGACGCGCCGCCCAAGAAGGTTGGCGGAACCGGTTTCTTGGTCACCAAATGATTGACCTCACCGCCACCTCGGTTGTAGATAATCCGCTCGCGATAATCTTCGGCGCCCTTGCGTCCGATCTGTGAAAAGAACGAGGCGAATCCGTAGTAATCATTCATCGTCCAGCGATCGAACGGATGGTTATGACACTGTGCACACTGGGTCCGGATCCCCATGAAGACCTGAGCGACATTTTCTGCCGTCTTCAACGTGTCACGTTCGATTTCGTAAAAGTTGGTCCCCGGTGAAGAGAACGTGCCACCGGTGCTGGTTAACAGTTCACGGACCATTTGGTCGACAGGAACGTTCTTAGCAAACTTGTCTGTCAACCAGTTCGCATACAGGTAAGCGGACTTATAACTGACCTGGTTGGTGCTCTTGATCATCAGCAGTTGAGCGAATTTCATCGCCCAGATTTCACTGAACTCTTTTTGATCGAGCAATTGATCGATTAAGCGAGCCCTTTTGTCCTCGGCTGGATCGTTAATGAATCGTTCGTACTGTTCTTCTGTCGGGAGCAACCCGGTGATATCGATCGTCACGCGACGCAAGAACTCTTCGTCGCTGCACAAACCGCTCGGCAGGATTCGAAGCTGTTGTAGTTTCTTACCGACCAACTGGTCGATGTAATTGCCGGTGACCTTTGGAGGTTCGTATTCCAGTCCTACCGGCAACGCCAGAACCTGACTGCCGACGGTGTGGGTATCGAACCGAGCCATCACGAAAGCTTCGCCGCGACGGCCCGCGGTCACCATTCCAATGTTATCGATCGCGGCAGTGCCGGAATTATTCGACGTAAACGCGGCCAAGGTTGTGACGTCTCTCGTCGAGCCATCGCTGTACGTCGCGACGGCAACGAAACGTTGCTGAGTCCCTTCCCCTTCGATGACCGCTTGAGGAGGATAAATCGCAACAGAATCGACCGTTGGTGGTTGTTTGTCTTTCGGATCGATCTTCGCTCCGTCAGACAACCACTCTAAGATCGTCGCATAGTATTCCGAATCGGTGTCAAAAAGTTTACCGCCGCTATGGGGCACACTCCCGATCGCTTTTTTGACAAACAAACTTTCTTCGGGGATTGCCAAGTTGATGCGGCGGAAACCAATTTCGCGTGTGATCCGGTTGTAATCACCGACTGGGTCGAACCCGAACAAGCTCAGCTGAAACCCGTCTTTCCCGCGAGCCGCCCCGTGACAGGATCCGGTGTTACACCCGGCACGGGTCAAGACCGGCATCACGTCATTGGTGAAACTGATCGGCGGTTTCTTGCCCGCCCCTGAAACCGTCACGGGGATCTTGACCGTCGATCCCAGGTATTCGGCGACCAATTCGGTGCTCCCGTCGGCAATCGGCAGCAACTTGAATCCGTCACGCTTGACCAATGACTCATCAGCAACCTTCCACGCGACACGGTCACTGGCATCTTCGGTGATCCCGTCGCCACGTCGAATGACGGCAACAAAGGTTTGGAAATCACGGTCCGAATTCAACTTGATTTCAGGAGGATAAACCGACAGGTCAGGCCGTTGCGCCGACTGGTTCGGTTGGCTCGCCGCTTCCTCGGCCGGGGTCACTGCCAATGCGGAACTGGCAACAATCGCTGCCATCAACACTGGGAATACCATTCGAATGGTCATTTGGACTTGCGCTCGGTGGGATAGAACTTCTTGCGTAATTCCGATTAGTCAAAACTGTCGATCACATCACACGCTGATGCTACTGCTTCTTTTCTTGCCGGAGTTGCTCCAGCCGACTGAGTGGCTTTGGCGCGGCGGGTTTCTTCTCGGCCGGCTTGGCTTCCGGCTTTTTGGGTGCGTCAACCTTGGGCGGCAATGGCTTGTCGATTCGCAATTCGCCGGTGCCCTCCGTTTGAATGATCGTTTCACCATCAACGTGAACACGGCTCTGCGTATTGATTGTTTTATGCCGTCCGACCTTCGCCTTGTCGGTGATCTTCAGTTGAAACGTCACCGCTTCGGTATCGTCAGCGATTTTCTGTGTGGGTGCTTCGCAGGTCACTCCGGCCGGTAGACCGACCAACTGGACCTCCGCTTCACCTTCGAAATCGCGTAGTTTTTCGACTGGCAATACGTAAGCGACATCGGCCCCTAGTTCACCAGCAGATTTCGGAAACTCATACTTGAACAGTTGGCTTTCGACGACCAAGTTGATCGGCGGTGTGACTTCGACCGCCTGTCCGTTCTTGGTGTTGTAGTACGCGCGGAAAATGATTGGCCATTCGCCAACGCCGGCACCACTGTTAGCGGTGATCGGAATGCTAACTTCGTTTTTTCCCTTGGGAATCGAACGGCTATTGTTGATCCCGATCCCCGGCGGGTTGTAAAGCGTTCGCAGCGAAACGGTTTCCTCAAATCCTTCGTCACGTTTGATCCGCACCAAAAGTTCCTTGCTTCCGTTGCGAACGATGGGCGTCTTCGGCTGCACGACTTCGATTTCAAAGGGCACCGGATCGGTAACAGCCATGGCCGCACGTTCGGTGTCATACCCCCACATCCAACGGCGGTTTTGGCCCAAAACCAATTTGTGTGTTTGACTCAGCTTCCCACCAACCAACGGGTTCTTCTCGTCGCCTTTGCCGTAAATCGTGAACAGCGAAGCGTTGTGCTTGGCGTCCGCAGCGGCCGTCAAAACGATCGGCGCCTCCGGACGTCCGGCGGGCACCGGAAACGTGGTTGCAGTCACGCCTTCGGGCAGACCATCAAGATTAAAATTCACTTCCCCGCTGTATCGATCTCGGCTGACAGTCACCATCATCGCCCCGCGACCACCGATCGGAACGCTGACGACTTCGGCCTCATCACGACGCAACTCTTTCAAAGTCAAACCAACACCGGGTGCCGGCGTGGTGACTTCGATTCGATAGTTATAGGTCGGGCCACCACCACGAAGGTGGTCGTAGACACGGACCTTGTGAAGCCCGTCTTCCTTGGCATCAAATTCGATAAACGGGTCGGTCTTTCCACGGCTGTCATCGCTCGAAGAAAGCGTCGAATTGTTAGGCGCGAATACGTTCAAGACGGCATCGAGGGGCGAACGCAAAACGTTGCGAGAGAACACTTCGACGCGATACCGCGTTCCCTTCTTTGCTTCAAACGCGAAGCAATCGAAATCGCCTGGCTGGGAAATAATCCCACAATAGGCGCCGGGAACCTGAGCGACGGGCGCTTTGGCCCGGTCATCATTTGGTTCCTGTTCCATCACGACGGGCAGGTCGTTGACACGAATCCAGTTCGGCGAAGGCGTGACGCCGGTTTCGTCTTGCGTGACCACTCCCCACTGTTCGTACGTTTCACTCGGCAACGGGATGGTTGCGGTTCGCTCGGAACCATCTGACATGACCAACTTCGCGTTCAGTTCGGTCGATGGCTGGCCGCCGGCTGGGATGACCGTGACGGGACGAGGGAACGTCCCCACGTGCAAGCGATATCCGCCGAGGTTGCTGCCCTGGAACGAGCTATCGCGAACCAAGATGGTATACGTACCGTCCTCGGGGGCGGTGAAACTGCACAAACCATCTTGCTGCAGCAGCGCGCTGTCGTCACTCGATGCGACCTCAAAACGCCCGGAATCTAGGATCGCAATGTAAGGGTCTAAGATGTCGCGATTGCGGAGCGAATAAGCAATCCGAATCCCCTCGACTTCGACGTTCAGCGTTTGGCCTTTTTTCAAATCGACTTGATAGTGATCGATGTCCTCGCGGGTGACGACTCCATCGACCGTGCTGTTGAGTTCAATTTTCTGTGGCGCATCAAACTCGTTATTTGGCTCGGCTTCTTTAACGATCGGCATCGCCCCGACGCCAAGCAAACGAAGATTCGCGATTCCGCTTTTGGTGATCAATCGCAACGGGTACAGCCCAGGCGTCAAATCCGCGGCCGCCTTGACCTTGACATCGACCTGAGAATTGTTGACCGCTTTGACTTCTAAGATCTCAATCCCTGGCAAGTCGCACAACACTTCGGAGGCGTCACTAAGGCGAGACCCCTTGAACTGAATCACCGTTTCTTCACCGCGGACCACGCCCCTCGGTTCAAGCTGAGTGACGACAGGAATCGTCGCCATCGCGGACGAAGTCGTGAAGACTGCCAGAACAGCCATCATGGTGGAATGAAGCGCGCGGCGTGCGTTTGTATTCAACATCGCTTGTTTGCTAACGATTGAGTCACCGGTCGTGAAAGACAAAGCCGCCCGTCGAAACGGGCGGCTATCCAAATTCCTGCTCGAATTACACCATCAGTGGCGAGATCAGCTTGCCACCGTCGACAATCTCGATCGGCCGATCACCGGGAGCCATCAACTCTTTGTCGGCGACGATTCCCATCAATCGGTACATCGTGGTGGCAAGGTCCGCCGGCGATACGGCATCCAATTCTGGCTCAGCCGCGGTCGAATCCGAAGCACCATGAATCATGCCGCCCTTAATTCCACCTCCGGCCAGCATCACGCTAAACACCTTCGGCCAGTGATCGCGTCCGGCATCGGTGTTGATCTTCGGCGTACGACCGAATTCACTGCTGACCATGACGAGCGTTTCATCCAGCAGTCCGCGGTCACTCAAATCGTCCAACAGCACTGCCAAACCCTGATCAAGGGAAGGCATTTGACTGCGGAAACCTTGGGTGATGTTCTGGTGCATGTCCCAACCGCCGTAGGTCAGCGTCACCAAACGTGTTCCGGCTTCGACCAGTCGGCGGGCCATCAACAGACGCTGACCGGCTTGATTGCGACCGTAACGATCACGCAATTTGGCGTCTTCCTTTTCGATGTCAAAGGCTTCTTTGGCCGCTGGCGTGTCGAGCAGGCTGTACGCTCGCTCATAGAAGGTGTTCATCGCACCGACATTGTCCGCCGCAGTCGCGGAAACGAAGTTGCTGTTCACCATCTGTAGGGCCTGCTTGCGACGAACGAATCGCTCCGCATCGACGCCGCCGGCCAGATCCAAGTCGCGGACCTTAAAACCGTCACGGGCGGGATCGGCCCCGAGTGCGAATCCGCCATAACTGCTCGGCAGGTATCCGGTGCCGGCGAATTCGTTCGGCACGTTCGGGATGCAAATGTATGGAGGCAAATTGTTTCGCGGGCCATACTCGTGACTGACCACAGAGCCAAAACACGGGTACTGAAGCGCCGGGCTGGGTTTGTACCCGGTGAACATGTTGTGAGTCCCGCGCTCATGTGCCGCCTCGCCGTGCGTCATCGAGCGAATGATGCTGAACTTGTCGGCTCGCTTGGCCAATTGTGGAACCGTTTCTGCGAAAACCTCGCCCGTGTTTGTTTTAATCGTCCGCATCTCGCCTCGATACTCCAGCGGACTGTACGGCTTGGGATCGAACGACTCTTGGTGGGCCAAACCACCAGGCAAATAGACGTGAATGACGCTCTTCGCTTTGGCTTCAACAAAGTCATAGGACTTTTGCTCTGCCATCGCTTCCCGCATCAGCAGTTCGGGCAAGGACAACCCCAGCCCTCCCAAAGCTCCGGCTGTCAAAAAACCGCGCCGACTAAATGGATTTCCTTCACAACGCATCGAACGACTCCGTAATCAATGTTGAAGTGCTTTGAGATCTGTGCAGACTAATCCCGACGCGGAGGCTTTCTCCTCGGCGAACGAGATGCGAAGCAGGTCATCGTGTGAACTGCGACGAGATCTTGGTTGGGCGGGAACATGCCAGTGTCATCAAGACGCCGGCTTGTCGTAGGTGGGATTGGGTGGGGTGTGTTTGGGGTGCCAACATTTCCAGCTGGTTCACCACTTTAGTACGCGACGACCGAGACGGACGATCGTCGTGAGTTCAACGAACGCCTCTTGGTGGTGAACTCTTGAAAACGCCAACAGCAATAAACTTTTCAGACATTTACACTGAACGCATTTCCCCTAACACCCGCTTAGAGTAGCGAAAGTCTTCCCATCCGTCAAACACCGCACCCCCTACACGAGCGAGTGGTAACGCTGGGTTTTCGAGATCATCGCCATTTTTTGCGACGCCAGATGTCAAAAAACGAAATGGCTTGATACGTGTCTGGTTCCTGGATCACCTGAAAAAACCGGACTCAATCGGATCACACCGGCCAGGGAGATTCCAAACCAACCGGACCTCATGTCCGATATTGCATTTTTCTGAAAAAGTTGTCCTCTCCGGAAAACTCGGGAGGACATACCTTCACAGCCAGACAGTCATCCGGGCGACGGCTCCGCCGATCGAAGCATTCAATCAGGGAATTTGTCGGGTCAGAGTTGTCATGTACGGAGCTGACTGGCGCGACTGATCGCGTTCGTAAAATTCTGCCTGCTCCCAAATCCGCTTTTGATCGAGTGACGCGTTGACGGCACGGTAGGTGAATCGCATCGGCTGATACGCCCATCGCGCCTCGTCGCCGCTGCCGATCAGCTCAATCCGCAACAAGACTTCGGGGTCAGTCCCGGTATCCCAGACGAACGCAAACAAAGCACCGTCGAATTCTTCCGTTGAGTTCTGATATCGATAGAGAGGCTGAGGCAACAGACGTAAAGTGTTGGTCTGCCCCGCGTTAATCATCTCCGCCGAGAAACGTCGTGCGAGCCCTCGCATCTGACGCAAGCGTGTCCCTGCTTGTGCTGCGACCGCGGGAGCATCGGGGATGGGCTTCAACGCAAGGGTATCGACATTTGGCTCCCAAACCTTGGGCCCCAATTTGCCGATCCGCAATGGCTCAATCGGCGATGGATTCATCAGATGAAACTCGACAAATTCAAAATCGTCCCCAGAGATGGGAATCGAACCGATCGTCCCCACCAACGCCAAGTGCCCCTTCGGATCGGTCCAGACGTAGACGCTGCCAAAGTTCATCCCTTCAGCCGAAAAACGAAACAGCGGATCGGATTGCCATTGGTACACCTGCCCGTCTTTGGTTTTGAAGTCGAGCGATTTTCCGGTCCGATCAAATTCCGCGTAGAGACGATCGCTTCGCGTTGCCCCTTTGGCGTTTTCAATTTTTCCCGAGCTAGCCGAGTCGGCGTCTTGTGCCAAAACACTCTCCGTCAGCAGTCCCGCAGGTACCGCTGCCCCGAACAGGACGGCGTTGCATAAACCTACCAGCAACCGTCGCCGCAAACACGCTACCATCACGATTCCCCTATTCGAACAGACAGGCAATGACTCGGACAGACTGGCGATCGGGCTGAGATTTCAATTCGGTCAACAAGCAGTCGTCAATCGCCACAAACTACATCCAGCTGCTAACAACATAGCAGAGAACAGACAACCTGTCTATCTTGAGCGATCGCAACCAACGTCGCCCTTTCGCCGGTGGGCCTCGCAAGCCTTTATAATCGTCGCTGGGATCTCCTTCGCTACGCAGATGATTGACTAACACCTCATCACAAGTAACGCACCAATCGACACCTCTGCCAACGAGTTTCGACCCTGCCTCCCGATCGAACGCGTGTCTCCGCTAATTTCTCCTGTCGTCGTTAGCCCCCTTAAGAATCTCGATATGAATCACTCAGTTCTCCTGCGCGGTTCCGGTACCGTCGCCGCGTTGCTAGTCGCTAGCTTACTTTGGACCGGCAAGTCTACAGCCGAGGATCGCCCCAACATTTTGCTGATCATGTGCGATGATATGGGATGGAGCGATATCGGATGTTACGGGGGCGAAATCGAAACGCCGAATCTCGATCAACTCGCCCGAGGCGGCATGCGATTTCGTGCGTTTTACAACAACGCGAAATGCGAACACACTCGTGCGTCTCTGTTGACGGGGCGTTGGTGGCACCACGTCGGTGCCTCCGCGTCGGTCCACTACAAGGAACCGACGTTTGGCGAACGGATGCGTGAAGCGGGCTACAGAACACTGATGACTGGTAAATGGCACGCCGGCCAAACACCCTTCCAACGCGGATTCGACCGCCACTACGGGCTGACGGATGGGTGCTGCAATTTCTGGAACCCGGGTCACGCGCGCCCGGGTGAAGCAGAACCGGCAAAGAAGAAGGTCCGGCGCTGGGCAGACGATGACCAGGAATTCGAACCCTTCACGCCTAACTCGAATGACTTCTACACAACGGACGCTTTTACCGACAAAGCGATCGAGTACCTAAAGCAGTACCGCAACGAAACGAATCCGTTCCTGTTGTATGTTGCCTTCACGGCGCCACACTACCCCATGCATGCGTCCGAAGAAGATGTCGCAAAGTACCGCGGAAAATACGCCTCCGTTGGCTGGGACAAACTTCGAGAGCAACGTTTCGCCCGGCAGCAGTCACTCGGCATCTTGCCCGACGGTGCCACGCTTTCGCCACGTGACCCACGACTGCCCGCTTGGGAAGACATCCCCGAAACCGATCGTGATTGGTGGGACCTCAGGATGGCGACCTACGCGGCGATGATCGATCGCATGGATCGCAATATCGGCAAACTTCTCGGCACCCTCGATGACCTCGGAAAAGGTGAAAACACTATCGTTTTCTTCTTATCCGACAACGGGGCGTGTGAGGACTCTGCTGACCGATCAACCGTCAAAGGTTCGATGCCATGGGAAGTGACAAGCTATCTGACCCAAGGCCGTCACTGGGCGAACGCTTCGAATACACCATTCCGCAAGTACAAAACGACTGACTATGAGGGCGGAACACGGACTCCGATGATCGCTTACTGGAAAGGCAAGATCGCCCCCAATTCGAAAACCGATCATGTGGGGCACTTAATCGACTTTTTGCCAACGATGCTAGACCTAGCAAACGCAGAGATCACCGGGGAACTGCCGGGACATTCGATCGTTCCTGTCCTGAAAGGCAAAAAGATCGATCGCCCTTGGCCGATCTACTGGCAGTTCGGAAAAGCAAAAGCGATCCGTGATGAAGCATTCAAGCTTGTTCAATACGGCAAAACCGACTGGGAGCTTTACAACCTTCAGGATGACCCTTGCGAACTCGACAATCTTGCCGATCGGATGCCCCAAAAAGCACTCCAACTTGAGCAACAGTGGAAACAGTGGTGGAACGACAAACCACAACCGTAGTCGCTGATCATCCTTCGCAAAGCATTTCATGATCCCTGCCGACGTTAACGCCGGCTACCACTGCAGGCCCCAGGTGCTGGGGTCTTTTTCCAAGTCATACCAGCCATCGAAGTCTTCGGCGCGATCAGTTTCAGACAGCTCAATGGCGCCTTGATCGGCTAGCTGATAGACGAACTTTCCAAGGTCGCCACTGTTCCCGAATTCCCAAGCGATCAATTCGTCTTTGCCGGCTTCGGCAAAGTGATCGACGGCAAGTTCGAGCAGCACGCGGCAAACGCCTTCGGCACCGACGTGGCCACGCCGCGTCAGCTTGCGATCTTTCAGCGCAACGCGGATTGTGTGGCGCACAAACTCGGTGCGTTCCGGTTGGCCGTTGTCAAATTTGGGATCTCGAATCAGTCGGATGATGCTTTCTCCCGTAGTTTTTGGATATCCGCTTCGACAGATGCCTGCCGAGCGATCAAATCACTCAGTGACGAGCGTTCCTTTTCGACGACGTCGGCGGGCGCACGAGAGACGAAGTTTTCGTTCGCCAACTTGGATTCCTTCCCCGCCACCTGCTTGATGATCTGGCCAAGCAACTTTTCGAGCCGAGATAATTCCGCTTCGACATCGATGAACTTTTCCAAGTCGACATGAACCTCGATTCCGATACCCGGAATCGCCAGGGGTGCGTCCGTTTCGAAGGCGTTCGTTTCTGGGCCGATCGCAATCACATCGGCCCCGGCAAGAGCACCGAAATAGGCGGTCATCGGCTCCAGAAGTTGCTGGCTCGATTCACTGCAAGTGATTGCCACGGGGACGGTTTCTTGCGGTTTGATCGATTGACTGGCGCGAATCTGGCGAATCGCAACGACGACTTGCTGAAACTCAGAAAACTGCCGCTCAATCGATGGGTCGTCATGGCTTGCATCATGCTGCGGCCATTCCGCTTGCATCAGTAGCTCGCTTGCCGGCTCGGGATCGAGCCCACGCTTTGGAGCGATTTCACCAAGGTATCCCCAAATCGATTCGGTGACGAAAGGGGTGATGGGGTGCAACAATCGCAGTAGCGTATCAAGCCCGTGAACGATCACGTTCTGGCTGATGCCACGCGTTTTCTCGTCAGACAATCGCGGCTTCGCGATCTCAACATAGAAGCTGCAGAACTCGTTCCACGCAAAATCGTAGATCACACCGCGTGCTTCGGCGAATTTGAACGTTTCAATCGCGTCGGTTACTTGTCGAGTCACGGTCGCCAAACGACTGAGCAACCAACGATCTTCAACCGGCAATGCGGCGACATCGATCTTCTGCGGCTCGAACCCGTCTAGGTTCATCAGTACGAATCGTGAAGCATTCCAAAACTTGTTCACAAAGTTTCGACTGTTTTCGAATTTCTCGCTGACGACGGCTGCTTTGGGGTGTTTTTTATCCGCATCCGATTCAGCCCACTGCGTCGAGAATGTTTTTTTGCAACCGGGACAATCGATCGTCGTAGCGGTACGGTTCTTCTTGGTTTGATCGACCAGCTTTTCGCAGTGCGGACACTCGTACTGCACCGGCATCCGAACGTCTTGCGTTTCGGTCGCGATCTCAGTCAAACCAAACCGCAGCGCATCAGGACCGAATTTCTCAATGACATCGATCGGATCAACACCGTTGCCCTTGCTCTTACTCATTCGTTCGCCATGTCCATCCAAAATCGTCGGATGGATATAGACTTGGTCGAACGGAATTTCACCCAGATTGTTCAGTCCCATCAGGACCATGCGAGCAACCCACAGTGTGATGATGTCACGCGACGTCGTGAGCGTCGACGTCGGATAGAAATACTCCAGTTCCGGAGTCTTTTGCGGCCAACCGAGAGTGCTGTGTGGCCATAACGCAGACGAGAACCAAGTATCCAAGACGTCCGGGTCGCGAACCAAACGCAAGGCTTCCAATTTGGGTTCCAGCGGCGAATCTTCTTCGCGCAAACAGACAAATACGCTGTAGGACTTGCCATCGGCGTCGGCTTGCAACGAGGCGGAGAGTTTATCGTCGCTCGCCAGCGCTCGAGTTTTTGTGACGATCGCTTCGGCTTGTTCTCGGTTTTCAAACGAAGCCGTCCAAATCGGAATCCGGTGTCCCCACCAAAGCTGTCGACTGACTGGCCAATCGCGTTTTTCCCCCAGCCAATCCAGATAGCCTTTGCGATAACGCGTCGGAAAAATCTTGACCCGTTCGTCGCTGACGGCGTCCATCGCCGACTGGGCCAAGTCGTCCATTTTGACGAACCATTGGTCGGCCAAATAAGGCTCGATCGGAGTCTTGCTGCGATCCGACAGTGGCATCTCGATTTCACGGTCTTCGATGTCTCCGAGCAAGCCGGCCTCTTCGAGGTCCGCGACGACTTTCTTTCGCGCTTGCGGGATCGTCAGACCTTGATAAGCAGGTACGACATCGTTGATCGTTCCGTCCGGGTTCATGATGTTGATCATGGGCAAGCTTTGCCGCTGACCGACTTCATAGTCATTGGGGTCGTGAGCCGGAGTGATCTTTACGCATCCAGAGCCGAGCCCCGGCTTGGCCCACTGATCGGCAACGAGCGGAATCGCGCGATCGGCCAACGGTAGTCTTAGCATTCGACCATCGGCTGCCATGTCTCGCAGCACCTCAAGCTTCGGCAGCATGCTGGCCCGTCGTTTTTCGATCGCTTCCATTTGCGCTTCGACGTCAGGTTTTTCTTTGGCACTACTGACGGCTAGTTTTTCCCGCAGCTCGTTTTCAAGTTCGTCAAGGGCGGCGGCCGGATCGGGGTGCACGGCGACGGCAGTGTCACCAAGCATCGTTTCCGGGCGTGTCGTCGCGATTTCGACGAACTCCGGCTCTCCCGGTTGGGGATCGATCACAGGATATCGGAAGTGATAGAAGTGTCCCTTCTTGGTGACATTTTCAACTTCGTCGTTACTGACTGCGGTTTGCAGAAACGTGTCCCAGTTGACCAGACGCTTGCCGCGATAGATCAACTGCTTGTTGAACAAGTCGAAAAACGTCGCCCGGACTGCGGCGGCACAGGTCGGGTCCAAGGTAAAACGCAAACGTTCCCAATCACAACTACACCCCATCCGCTTTAGCTGGCCGATGATGCGTTTTTCGTATTGGTCCTTCCAGTCCCAAATGCGTTTGACCAGTCCCTCACGACCGATGTCGTGGCGTGACAGGTTCTCCTGCTCTTTTAAACGCCGCTCGACGACAGCTTGGGTTGCGATCCCGGCGTGGTCGGTCCCTGGCATCCAAAGCGTCTCGAACCCCTGCATCCGCTTGGTGCGAATCAGGATGTCTTGCAAGGTGTTGTTCAGGCCATGCCCGAGGTGGAGCGCGCCGGTCACATTCGGCGGCGGAATCACGATCGTGTAGGGCTTCTTGTCGGGATTGACTTTCGCGTGGCTACATCCCGCGAGATCCCAACGCTGCGCGATTTCGTCGGCCGCGGTCGAGTGTTCGAACCGAATCGGAATGGAGTTTTCGTTCATGTCGCAGGAGTGATGTTGTCTTTGTGCAATTTGTATTCGACTGAATCGATCAACGCCTGGAAACTGGCTTCGATGATGTTGTCGCTAACACCGATGGTGCCCCAGCTTTCGTCGTGGTCAGCACTCTCGATATTGACCCGAGTTCCGGCCGCGGTCCCGCTGCCGTTATTAAAAATCCGGACCTTGTAATCGACCAGATGCATTTCTCGCAGCACCGGATAGAACGGCAGTAACACCTGTCGCAGTGCCGAATCAAGCGCATTGACTGGGCCGTGCCCCTCCGCGGCGGCAAAGCAATCCTGGTCACCGACTCGGATCTTCAAGATCGCTTCGGCATAAACATCCTTTTCATCGGCCGACGTTTCACCGGCGACCACTCGGTATTTGATCGGGCTGAAATGCGGTGCAAACGTTCCAACGGTGCGCTTGATCAGCAGATCGAACGACCCTCCGGCGTTCTCGAACTGAAACCCTTGGTTTTCCAGCCTGACGACTTCCGACAAAATCTTGTCTTGGATCTCACGATCATTTTCGATGCTATGCCGCGTCGCGATTGCGGCAATATTACTACGTCCGCTCAGTTCACTCACCAAGATCCGACGCTCATTGCCAACCAACTCTGGATTGATGTGCTCATAGGTTGACGCGGCTTTGTTGATCGCGTGGACGTGCATGCCGCCCTTGTGGGCGAACGCACTTTGGCCGACAAAAGGCTGGTTCGTCCGCCACTGCAAATTTGCTGTTTCATAGACAAAGCGGCTGAGCTCTGTCAGTGTTTGAAGCCCTCGTCCCCCGAGAACCGAATAGCCTTTCTTTTTGAGCGAAAGGTTGGCCATCACAGACAGCAGATCCGCATTTCCGCAACGCTCTCCGATACCGTTGATCGTGCCTTGGACTTGCGTCGCACCGACATCGACAGCGGCAAGCGAATTGGCGACGGCCAGTTCACTATCGTTATGGCAATGAATCCCAAAGATAACGTCAGGGTAGTCATTGAGGCCTTCCATCGCCGCTTGCGTGATTTCGGCAATCTGCTCCGGCAACGATCCACCGTTGGTATCACACAATGCCATCGTCGTCGCTCCGCCGGCTGCGGCAGCTCGCAAGGTTTCGATCGCGTACTTTGGATTGGCCCGGTAGCCATCGAAAAAATGCTCGGCGTCGTAAATTACGTCCGCCGACTTCTTCAAGAACGCGACGCTTTCGCCGATCATGTCGACGTTCTCTTCCAAAGTGACTCGCAAGACCTCGGTGGCATGGTAGTCCCAGGTTTTTCCGACCACCGTGATCACCGGCGTCTGGGCCGCGACCAGGGCTTGCATCCCTGGGTCGTCTTCGGCCTTCATCGAACGCCGACGGGTCATCCCGAACGCGCAAACTTTTGTATTGCCGAGGTCGTGCTTTCGAATCCCTTCAAAGAAAGCGACATCCTTTTCGTTACTGAGCGGATAGCCGCCTTCGATAAAGTCGACACCGGATTCGGCCAATCGCAGGGCAATCTGCAGCTTGTCGTTAAGCGAAAAACTAACGCCTTCGCCTTGCGAGCCGTCGCGAAGTGTCGTGTCGTAAATTTGAATCGATTTAGAAGTCATGACTACTTTGGTTTACAAAAAAACCCCCGAAGCGGGAATGCTACGGGGGTGCTGTGTGCGTGAACTACCGTGTTACCGGAAACCATGTCGGCAACTTGACAACGTCAGTCGACCAAGACGGTTGCTCCGGGGCCTCGCTTCCCCCGCGCCATCACTGGCAGATCAAGCCAGGGACGCGGCAAATAATGACTACGGTCGTTCTGGAGTGCATTTTCAATGGGGTTTTTGCGGATTTCGATTGGCGAAGAGGATACGCCTGAGTGGCAGGTTCGTCAATCGTGGAGCAATCATGCCCCGCAAGGTCAGGTCTAGCGGACGGAACTGCTACGCCGCAGCCTGAACCCTTCACCTCGAATCATCGTCCAGCAGTACCCGAAAACGAAGGCAATGCAAATCACGATCATCAGACAGACGATCCTCGTGAAGTGCATGTTCACGCTTCCTGCGTTCTTCCAAATCGCCAGAAAGTGAAACAAATGCCCACAACCAATCAGCAGCCCCAAACTGCCAACTCCAGCGGCAGTGGCGAGTGCTTGACGTTTGCGATGAGGGTTAAGTGCAACGACACCAAAAAACAGGATCGGTATTCCCAACATCATGGGAATGAACAACAACGGGACTTTCTCTATTGAACCGAACAGTGCCATCGCTGTGTCGATGCACAACAAGAGTCCGGAGACGATGCCAAAGCGTGCCATTGACCGACTATCTGAACCTAGGAGTACCGCCATGTAGGTAGATGACCGGGGCAACCGGTCCGCATCCAAATCCTACCTTTGATCAATCGGCAATGTCAGCCCAAAAGGATAAATCCCCCTTCCACCCGATTCGCGATCCCTGCAAACACTCGCTGCTCACGTAACGCTTATGCCGGTTGATCACCAAACGCCAATGGCGGGGAAACGTCAGCAGGTACGCCCCGACGAATGCACTCCAGATGACCTGCCGGCAGACGTTGGCTGACGAGATGATCCCAATCCAAACACTTCATTTACGCGGATCAGTAGCGACGCCCGACGACCAGACAGACTACTCGGCGGCAGATCCCCCCTCCGCAGGACCGGGAACCACATTTGACGATTCGGCGGAAGCTGAATCGTCGTCGTCCCCCTCAGCCGTCTCGCCGCCGTCAGCCTTGCTCGCGCTCCCCTGCGACTTCTTTTCTCCCGGAAGTTTGAAATCGAGCGTTCCGGCAGCCATCTCCCGTTCCATCCGAGAGACTGCGTCCCGGTGTTGCTCGGCAAGTTCTGGATCACCGACTTCGTCGTAGCACTTCGCGAGCATTTGGTGAGCCTTCAACGCCAGCGTGGGCGCCGCCAATGCCCTCTCGAGATCGCTGATCGCCTCGCGCAAACGCCCCAACCGATAAAGGATTTGACCGCGTGTTTCGTAGAAATGTGGGGTGGCGACGGGAATCGAGTTGATCGCCTCATTGGAGATTTCGAGCGCACGCTCAAGATCCGGCTCCTGCTTGGATGACAACGCGACGGCAAGATTGTTCAGCACTGCGGCGCTTTTTCCGTTTTGCTCGATGGCCAAGCCAAGGTGCAACTCGGCTCGCTTCATATCATCCTTCATCAGAGCTGCGGTGCCCTTGATGAAATGCGAAATCCACAGTGGCGCCCCGCGAACGAGCGCATTTCGGACGGTGACGACTTCTTGATTTTGTTCGTCCAAGCTCCCGAGTACATGATCGGCCAACATCGTGACCACGCGCGGGTTATTAGGTGCAATCTGAACCGCGGCTTCCAACATCTGCAAAACCTTCAGACGCTCACTGACCGTATTGGTGGGGGACTGCTCGATGAAGTTAACGTAGGCAACGATGGCATCGCCCAACGCCAACGTCAGCATCTGTTTCTGCTTGGGATCCTGCGAAATATCCAAGCTGCGTTTCAGCGTTCGAATCGCGTCGCTATGTCGATCGAGGAACAATTGGTTTCGCGCGACCATGAATGCCAGATTCGCATCCATTGGATCGTCTTTCTGCATTTCCTGGACGATTTCCAGGGTCTTCGCCGCGTACAGTTCTGCTTGATCATGTTCGCCAAGCCGTCGCGACAACTCTGCCGCCTTGAGTCCCAACAACGGCTCTGTTTCGGAAAGCTCTAGCAGCAACTCAACTGCGGTCGAATACCGATGCCGAAAGATTGCATAGTCGGTGTACATTTTTTTGACGCTGACATCTTTGGGGTCAGCATCACTGATCAATTCCAAGATCAGCCCGCATTCATCAAGCTGCTGTTCGTCAAAGTCAGACCACTTCTTTCCGATCATGTCGTTCTGCAATAGCCATCTCGCTGCCGGCGCGTGACCATGGTGCAGCAACTTTCGCATGATCGCTTTCGCCTCGTCGGGATGTGACTGTGCGTCACGAATCCAAGCGAATCGGTGCAAGAGTTCCAAATTCTCGGGATCCGCCTCCAACTGTCGGCGGATCACAATTTCTGCCGTCGGAAAATCATCCCGCTCCAGTGATACCATTAGCTGGCGTTCCAAGCGGCGGTTCCGCCAACCCGTTCCACCGCTGAAGGCAATGAAGCCGGTGACAAAAAGCACGATCGATAGCACAATCGCCGGTATCGCCTTGGGTGCATCTTGCCACGGAATGCCGACGAACCAGCCGCGCACGAACTCGGAGCACCATCGAATCCAAACCAGGGGATTTAACGCTTCCATCTCAGTGCACCTCCGCCGGTTGGTTGGTATTACCCGCGACGACTTCGGAGCGATCGTCTAATTTGATCGACGTCGTACGCGCTCCCGTGTTTACCGGGGGTAAGTTGCGTCCCGCATTTCGGGCAATTTCGTCGGCGAACTTTGCTCGAATCGCGACAAAGTCTTTCTCCAGACTGTTCAAGTGTTTTGGATCCAGCTTGTCCGGGACAATCACCCACATTTGCAGCATCAAAACCTCGTCCTGATCCCACACGCCGGTCGAATCGATTCGATTCCAAACCCGGTGAGAAAACGCGGCCAAACTGTTAGGTGCGTCGATCAATGTTCCGTCGCTGCCGATGCCAGAAAACAGCAGATAGCCTCGAGCAGTTGGGCCCTGCTTAAAACGAGCAAAAACGTAAGTCGAATTCATCGCGTCTGGGTTACGAGTTTCGACTTCGAAGATCTCTAGGTCTTCCGGCGACTTGATATCACGATCGAGTAACAACCAATCCAAACGCTCATAGCAAGTACACAATTCATGCCACCCATTATGAGGCTGGCTAAGAACGATTTGAGCGGTAATGTCTCCCGACGAGCACTCCCAGACGTCCGAGTTGGCGCCAAGGTATGGCACTTCGTAGTTCCGATTGGACACGTGATTGACAACCGACAGTGTCTGCATCTCACCCATCAAATTCGACGGCGGGTCGAAGACCAAATCGGAATCACCTTCGACGCGATTCTCGGGTCGCCGCGATGTCACAACTTGAAAAACCGCCAACCCGGCGATCAGAACGATTACGGTCAAGAATCCGATCTGAGCATTGCGGTTTTGAATCCAACGCTGTGCGGTCGCGAACAGCACACCTTGCCGATCGGTCTCCAATTGATCGATCGTTTCACGCTGCGTGGTTCTTTCTCCGTCGTCTTCGCCTCTGCGAATTGCGATCTGATTCCATCCAGAAACGAGCGGGTTAAATTCCGATTCGCTGGGAACTTCATGAAAGATCGTGGTCATCAAGAAATCAAACGACAACAAAAAGGCGAACGCCAATCCCAGAGCGACGTATCCGAGCAATTCGTGAGACCAGCCTTCGGCAAGGTCTATCTCGTATAGACTCGCAGCCAACGCAACAACGGTGACACGAACGACATTGGAAAACACAGCCAATAGACAAGCGATCGCAAGATAAATCGGCGCGGTCCAAACGCGACGGCGTTTCCAAGCGACCACTGACAGTGCTAAAAAGCCAAGCGTGAAGACCGACTGAATTCCGCTACACGCTTCGGCAACGAACAACTCCCGGTCGGCGAGTTGAATGACGTTGTTCGCTACGGCGTGAGGAATCGCCAAGCCGTCTAACAGAACGCTCGAAAACCACGTGGTAATCCGTTGCAATCGAATCACCAATAGCGTGTCCAGTCGGACAAGTTGAATCACCGTAAACAGCGGTAGCGCGGTCACCAAAAGCGTCCGGTCATACGGACCACGCATCGCTCGAAGCATCGCGGTGGCAAAGAAGACCGCCGCCACGGCACCGAACCAAGGAAACTTAAAAACCGCACCGAATGCGATAAAGAACAGCCCCAGGCCAATTGCCGCCCAACTGATCATCCCCCGCGGTGGGTAAAACCGTCCGTCGCTCCGCTGATAGGCCAACCACGCCACCACCCCGATCGCAAAAGGGAAGTACTGATAGGTAGGTTTGGACCAAAGCTTCACGAAATACGGCACCAGCAACGGAGCCGAGACGATCGCAAGTGCCAGCCAAAACCAGCGCCAATTACTGTGTGGTGCTAGACGAACCTCGCTTTCAGTAGGCGGGTTGGTCAGTGGCGCATCCACTGCCGTTTCCCCGACTCCTGCTGAATCCGCAGACGACATTGTGTTGGGTGTATTTTAGAGTGAATGACGGATAAACATGGGCCGCCTCCCTACCCGAGAAAGAGGCGGCCGGAGAGCTGACTTCGCGAGACCGATTATTGTCCCAAGTCGTCCCGCGACTCGGTCGACAATTCGATTTGCTTGGTCTTCGGAAGCGTCGTTGTCGATGCACCGTTGCCGCTTGAGATCACCGACGCAAACCCGTTGGATTTGGACGATTCGGGCTTCTTGATCGTGCGATCGTTAGTCACCGTTACGTTCTTGCCATCGGTTTGACCATTTCGGCGGTAGTACTGCCCGCCCTGACGACCATAACGGTAATACGAGTACCCGGAGTAACCATCCGCACCGGCGGCCTCACTTGAGTTATTGATCACGACTCCGAGTACGTTCGCGCCAACACCGTTAAGAATATTCAAGGCCTCGCGGGCGTTAGGTTTACTCTTGCGGCGAATTCGCAGTGTCAAGATCACCGCGTCGGCCATGCTGGCTGTGATGCTCGGGTCGGTGACCACCAACAGCGGAGGCGTATCGAGGATGATGTAATCGAATTGCTCGCGAAGATACTCGAGCAGTTCATTCATCATCGGCAACGTCAACGCTTCGGCCGGATTTGATGGGATCGGACCAGATGGCATCACATGCAATTTCGGCAGCGGTGTCGCATGAGCCGCATCAAGTGGATCGCACTCGCCGTCGAGCACGTTGCTCAGTCCGAGCTTGTCCTCACACGCAAAGTTGTCGGTCAATTGTGGCCGCCGAAGGTCACAGTCGATCACCAAGACGCGTTTACCGCTTTGAGCGATCGAGCACGCCAGATTCGAAGCGATGGTGCTCTTTCCGTCTCCGGGCAATGGACTGGTCACCTGAATGATTCGCCCACGCTCAAAGTTACTCATGTCAAAGAACGTTGCCGTTCGTAGCGATCGGATCGCTTCGGCGGTCATGCTGGCCGGTTGATGCACGACGGCCAGATCGGTGGACAACGACTTGTACGGATCCAACTCTCCCTTTTTCAGTTTTCGGCGTTTGCCGCGGAAGTAAGGAATGTGCGTCAAGATGGCCACGCCCAAGGTCGCACTGATTTCGTCCGGATCGCGGAACGTATTGGCGTTTTTCTCGAGCAGGATTGCCAAGCCGCTACCGAGTAGCAAGCCGAGCACCGATCCCAATCCAACCGTCTTAAGTAAGCTCGGGCCGACCAGGAACGCCTTCGTAGGTTTCCATAACTCGACGACCTGGGTCACGCTGTCTTCATCGCTCAATTGAGCACGACGCATGTTTTCTTCAAGCTGACGGAGCAAGTCACGGTTCTGCTCGATCTCACGAACCAACTGCTCGTTTTGCTGCTCGTATTGAGCCAGTTTTGACGCTTCAAGTTTTTCCGCAACGATTTGCTCATCCAGTTGTTTGATGTGCATTTCCTGCATCTTCACCATCGCTTTGTGCGAATAAAGAATCGCATCGACGGTTTCTTTGGCACGGGCGATCGGATCGCCGTACATGCTCTCGTACCACTTCTCTCGCAACTTTGTGATCCGCTCGGATTGTTGCTCGACTAACTTCAACAGTTCTTCACGAGTCGTCTCGAGTTGCTCATCGAATGCCTTGACCGTCGGGTGTGACTCGCCGAACTCCTTTGCATTCATGTTTCGTTCGACCATCAACGGCAATAACGTCTTTTGCACATCGAGGGCCGCCAAGGCGCTATCACCGACCAGCGGATCGGGATCGCGTTTTTCGCCGACAGAAGTGACCCGAACGCCCAGCAACTGACTCATCACGTTGAGAACGATTCGTGGATCATCCGATTGCTCGGCGACACTTTCCATTTGTGCGAGGGTCGTTTGCTGCGCCCGCAACTGCTGGTACTGCTTCGAACGGTCTTCGACAAGCGTCAGATGTCGTTCGCGGTGGGGGTTAATCGCTTGGCCTTCGCTATTCCAGTCCAACGGGGCGTCACGACGAAACTCGTTGTATTGGCGTTCGAGCTTGCTTAGCTTGGGTGAAAGCGTACCGATCGCCACGTTCAATAAGTGGGTCAATTGAGCTTGAGTGCTCTGGTGCCGCTCGTTGTAGTACGCCTGCAACGACTTGCTGAAGGCGCGAGTGGCCGCTTCGCAATGCTCCGGAATAGTGCTGTCAAAGTGCAACAAGGTGATCAGCGACTGAGCCGTCTTGACGTCCGTGACCTCGGGTTCAAGCACAAGAGTTAGCTGAACCGCCTTGGCAAACTGTTCGAGGTTGTTGTCATACAATTTCTTATAGGGCTGCATCACCGGCTGCTCGAAAGCCATCCCGACAACACGATCGCTATAAAGTTGAGCCTGCAAGACTTCGATGTCCGCGACGCCGCCGAGGACCTCGCCGGTAACCGCATCGAATGTTGGCGGACGATTTGATTCGACCATCAACCGAGTCGAGCTGCGATAGGTTTCTTCGAGCTGCAGGTAAACCAGGAATCCGACCACCCCAAAGAAGAGGCTCGGCAGGATCACCGCCCATCGATAACGCCACAAAGCGCCGGGCACGTCGAGCGTTTGCACCGATTGGGCGGAAGCTTTGTTACTGGAAACCTGGCGATTACGATAACTCGTTCGCTGATTCGGAGTTTCTGCGATCATGTGGGGAATTGCTTTGTTCGGCAGAGTTTGTTCGGCAGAGCTAGTCGAGAGACCGGGATTGTTCGCTTTCCGATCTTGTCGGGCAACCTTGTCGGGTAACCGGCGTTAGGATGCTGGGTGTGCGTCGGCAGTCTGGTCGCGTCAGCACCGGGACACAAGCATTCATCCAATGAATCAGCGTCGCTTAGGGAGATCCGTCACCTTAGACGCGTGAAAGGTCGACTTGTTCTGCTCAATTGTGAATTGGGGGCAGTCATTTTCGGACTCGTTTTCCCCAAGGCAGGTCATGCCGCACCTGATCAACTTCAGGGAAACCGTGCAGGTGTAGTTTAACCCTCAATTTGTGAGGTCCATAGCGGTTTTGAGTTTCACGGCCTGCAAAATCGGAGACAGGACATCAAATCTGCGCCGATCTGCAAATCGTCGGGCTTTTAGCGACATTTAGGCGTGTGAAGGTTTGGAGTGATCTCACCGGTAAAATCGTTAAGTCTCGCCGGAGCCCGAAATCACTCGTAAAAACACCTTCTCGATGGTGAAAACCTGTTCAAACTTAGCAACCGCTTGCATCATCCTACCGGGGCAGGAACAATCGCACTGATTACGCAGACGCCCCACCCAACAGAACCATTTGAGCATGTCCTCCACGTTCCAATTGCCAGAATCAGCCGCCTCGCTAAACGGATCTCGCTGCCTCGTCACCGGCGGAGCGGGTTTCATAGGCTCTCATGTCGTCGATGCGATACTTGATCAGGGCGCGAGTGTGCGAATCTTGGACAATTTCAGCACCGGATTTAAAACGAATCTGCAACACCGCGCCGCCGACGCCCCGGTCGAAGTGATCGACGGAGATGCCGCATGTGCCGATACGGTCGATCAAGCTGCCCGGGGCTGCGATACGATCTTTCATCTCGCCGCAATGGCAAGTGTTCCCCGCAGCATGCGAGAACCGCAACTCTGCCACGCCTGGTGTGCGACGAGCACAGTGAACCTGTTGGCGGCTGCCGAAAAACACAACGTGCGTCGAATGGTGTTGGCCAGCACCAGTGCAATTTACGGGAACTCCACTTGGGTCAGTAAACGTGAATCCGACCCTCCGGCACCACTGTCGCCCTACGCGGCGGCGAAGCTTTCTGCCGAGTCATACCTGCAGTCCTTTGCCCGCACCACCGACGTCGAAACGGTGATCCTGCGTTACTTCAACGTCTACGGACCTCGCCAAGATCCGAAAAGCGAATACAGTGCGGTGATCCCACGATTTGTTTCGATGATCCTGACCGGCGAGCGCCCGATCATCTATGGCGACGGCGAACAATCCCGTGACTTCGTCTATGTCGGTGATGTGGCTCGAGCAAACCTGCTCGCCGCGACCGTTCCGAACCTTTCGGGACGCACGTTTAACATCGCCTGCGGTCGCCGGACGACGCTGCTGGAATTGCTAGTCACGCTCCGCGAGATTTTAGGCCAGGAAATCGAACCCATCCATGAGCCCCCTCGCATCGGTGACGTCAAAGACTCCTTAGCGGACATCACCGAAGCACGAACCAAACTGCTATTTGAACCCGCGGTGACGATCGGGGACGGCCTACGTGATAGTGTGGAATACTATCGCTCCCTATGTAGCCCTACGTAGCAACAACCATCCAGCGCAGCGACAACAGACCTGCTTCGCGGATGCAACCCAACTAAGAGCTTCGCTCAAATCGCTTCAAAGTTTGCGAGTGAACCGTTGGCGAGCGAATTGAGTCCACTTCGCCGCAACCGATTCTCTCGTCATCGCCCCCCGCTTCCCGATCACCCCACGCCGTACAAGACTTCCGAATCAATGATCCGCGCCAACGTTCACCAACCGTTCTTTCGTAAGTTTTTGTTTGTCTTTTTAGGTTGTTTGGCGTTCGGTGCGTATTGCCTGTATGACGGCTTGGTTGCCTATCCCAAAAAATTAACGATGGCGGCCGCCTACGAAGAACTGCCCGAAGAAGGTCGGCAGGAAGCGTGGCAGGCGCTGGCGACCGAAAAGGGCTGGCCGACACGAACGCCTGCTAATTCAGCCGAGGAAATGCAGCACAAGATCGGAACCCAGTTCATGATGGCGATCCTGTGTGGCCTATTCGCGATTCCGGCGTTGATGATGTTCATGTCAGGGCAGGGGACATGGGTCGAAGGCGACGAAACCGTCATCCGCAACAGCAAAGGAAAAGAAGTCCCGGTTGATGCGATCACGCAGATCGATAAACGTAAGTGGGCGGACAAGGGCATCGCAAAAATCTACTACGATGTCGATGGAAAGAAACAAAAGTTCGTGATGGATGATTTCAAATACGAACGCGAACCGATGGGTGAAATCATGATGTTCGCCGAAGCTAACTTGAATGAGGATCAAGTCATCGGAGATGATCTAGAACGGGATAAGAAAGCGCTCCGCGATTTAGAGGCACGCGAATCGAGTCCCGGCACAGAAACACCTGAATCCGACGTCAGCTAAATCGACATGTCAAAACTGAGTTATGCCATCATCGGAAGCGGTGCGGTCGGTGGCCTGTATGGTGCAATGCTTGCTCGCGCCGGCCACGACGTTCACTTCCTCTGTCGCAGTGACTACGAGCACATTCGTCAGCACGGATGGAATATCGAAAGCCATTGGGGTGATTTTCAGCTCACCGACGTCAATGTCTATCGCTCGGCCGATGATCTACCGCCGTGCGATGTGACGATCCTCGCGCTGAAGACAGTCAAGAATCACTTGCTCAGTGGCCTACTGCCCAAGCCGATGGGACAATCCGGCGTCGTTTTGGTGCTTCAAAATGGTCTAGGAGTCGAAGCGTCCCTGTCCGAACACGTCGGCGTCGAACGAGTGTTCGGTGGATGTTGTTTCCTGTGCAGCAATAAAGTCGGCCCGGGTCACATCCGGCACATTGACTACGGACGCATCGTCTTTGGTCCTTATTCAAATTCTGATGCTCGATTGGATCTTGCCGCGAAGATCGGTGATGAACTGAACGCGGCAGGGATCGAAGCACAATGTTCCGACGATTTGAACCTAGTCCGCTGGCGGAAACTGATGTGGAACATCCCCTTCAACGGGCTTTCAGTCGCTTTGGACGCATCAACTGACAAGATGATCGGAGATGACAACTGCGTCGACTTGGTCCGCGACATCATCACCGAAGTCCACCGCGCCGCAACAGCGTGCGGCGCAACGATTGACGCATCGTGGATCGAAAAGACGATCGATCACACGCGGTCGATGGTCCCATATGACAGCAGCATGCGACTGGACTTTTTGGCCGGTCGCGAGATGGAACTTCAAGCGATCCTTGCCAACCCGATCGCGGCGGCAAAGCGAGCCGGCGTCTCGATGCCCAAGACTGAGATGCTATACCAGACGTTGCGGTTCATGCAAAACCGCTCGAACAAAGAAGGTTCGAAGAAATAAAAAAACGCACGGCCTTCCCCCCGAAAGGCCGTGCGTTACCGTTTTCCTCAAGTTCCTGAGTCGCTTGCTGCCACATTCACCACCGGCTCCCGTTGGCAGCAGATCAATCATGTTGCGTTTAGCGAATCATGAGAGCGTTGTCAGGATGATGCGAGGAAACGTCTTTTGGAGAGCACCGCGGCGACTTCGCCGAAGTTAAAGCCCGATGCGGTTCCCGGGCTGTCATCAAAGGTCAAATCGTTGAACGCGTTCTGGTTAATTGTCGCGGTCGCTCCGGTTCCGGCAGTCTCTTGACCATCGACGTAGTCTTCCGGCTGCGTCTGAGTGAGGTCATAGGTCCCGGCGCCGAGTTGCGAGAACAAGTACTCGCCGTCGTCGTTCGTCGTGACCACCCGGCTGACCGGCTGATTGAAGACATCGGTGCCTGTGAGGGTTATCGTAACCCCGGAGATCCCGGCTTCACCCGAATCTTGAACTCCGTTGTTGTTTGTATCCACATAGACGACGCCGCTGATCGAACTTTGGAATGCTTCGATCGTCGTTGCGGCGGTCGCAGAGTTATTCGTCAGATCGGTTTCACCGGTGGTAGTCTCCACCGACACGGAGTTGGTCACACTGCTCGGTGCCGCCGCATCGACGGTGGCATTGATCGTAAACGTGAATGAGCCACTGGCGGCAATATCGCCGATGTCAACCGTCACGTCCTGCCCGTTGTTGGTGACCGTTTCGCCACCCGGTGTATTCGCACTGACAAAGGTCAGTCCGGTCGGCAGGGTGTCTTCGGCGGTAACATTTTCCGCTGGTGAGACGCCGCTGTTAGTCACCGTGATGGTGTAGACCAACGTGTCACCGGCCTGAGCGGTCGAAAGATCAACCGACTTGGTGACCTCAAGATCCGCTTGGGGTGTCGCGGTGATGTCTTCGCTTGCGGTATTGTTCGACGTGTCAGTTTCACCCGTATCTGCGGCGACCGAAGCGGTATTGGTGATCGTGCCGTTGGCGGACGCGTCGACGGTGAACACCAGCGTCGCCGAGATGGTTTCGTCGTCGTCAAGCGTGATCGCCGGGAACGTCACCGTCGTTCCATCAGAAGTCGCCGCCTGACCATCAAGTGTTCCGCTCACGAAGGTCATCCCCGCAGGGATGTCATCGGTCAGCACCACACCCGTCGCAGTGCTGGGACCGTCATTGGTCAGTTCGATCGTGTAGGTCACGTTGGTTCCCGAAGCCGGCGCCGTGTCATCGGCCGTCTTCGTCAACGTCACGTCGAATTCTGGCGACAGAGCTGTCTGAGCGTTGTCGGTGTCGTTGCTCGAGTCGATGTCGCCACCGGTTACCGAAATCGACCCGCTGTTGTCGATCGTTCCCGTCGCATCTTCGTCGACCGTGGCGGTAAACGTAAACGTTTCGGTCGAACCGATCGCAATCGGATCAAACACGATCGTGATCGTTCTCGATCCGCTGTCGTAGCCTTGCGAGGTCGCGTTCGGAGCTGAGATCTGCCCCAAGGTAAGTCCCGCGGGCAAGACATCCGTAAACGTCACCACCCCCGAATCACTGATACTGTCGGTGTCGTGCTCGATTTCAAAGCTGTACGTCAGCGTATCATCACCGGGGGTCGCGGTCGCCAAATCAACCGATTTCGTTAGGATCAGGTCGGTCGTCCGGTTGACCGTCACATCGATGTCATCACTGTCGTTACTCGAATCGATGTCCGTGTCTGTCGTTGTGATATCCGCCTGATTATTAAGCGTTCCAGTCGCCGAAGAAGCGATGTCGACCGTGATTGTGAACGTTTCTGATTGTCCGTCAGTCAACGTCCCGACATCGAACGTCAGGTCTTGTCCACTCTGGTTAATCGTCACACCGGACGTTCCCGCGTCGAACGAACTGAACGTCAAAGCGGTATCTAGCGTGTCGGTGACGGTCACACCGCGAGCATCGCCGGGACCGTCGTTGGTCACCGTGAAGGTGTAGGTGATGCTGCTTCCAGCGACCGCAGTGTCTGCGGTCGTCTTGGTAACACCGACATCGACGTTGCGGACCACGGGCGTGGTTTCGGTAGCCGTGTTATCGCTGTCATCAGGATCGATATCCGGTGCCCCAACCACCGTGGCCGTGTTGACAATCGATGCCCCCGCATCGGACGCCACCATGACAACGATATCGATCACCGCGGACGCTTGATCGGCCAAGTCATCGACATTGATCGTCAACTGACCACTCGACGCCGGAGTTTCGGTGATGGTCCCCGATCCGGTCGTGAACGAACCGCTGACGTAGGACAGATCGCTCGGCAAGTTATCGGTGACGACGATGCCCGTTGCCGTGTCTGGGCCGTCATTGGTGACCGTGATCGTATAAGTGAATTGTTCGCCGGCGACGACCGACGAAGCCGTGTTGTCGCTTTTGGTGATCGACAGATCGGCGATGTCGAGCGTTGCAACCGCACTATCAGAATTATTCGAGTCGTCCGTTTCGACTTGGTCACCGGCAATGGTCGCCGTGTTGGTCAGTGGGGCCGTTTGCCCCGCATCAATATCGACCGCGATCCGAATCGTGTCGGATGCCGAAACGGCCAGAGCGCCGATCGGTACCGTGATGTCTTGTCCGACGATCGTTGGAGTGTAGGTGCCAAAGTTAGATGACGCTTGATCGATCGTCATTCCGGCCGGAATCGAATCACTGATCACAACATTGGTCGCATCCAACGGCCCATTGTTGGTAAACGTGATGTCGAAGAACGCTTGTCCCCCGGCGTTTAATGTCGAAGCGGCCGCGTCGAGCGTTTTGGTGATTTCCAAATCGATCGTCGGAGTGACTCCGATATCCAACGTGAAGTTCGTATTGACGTCCGTATCACCGTCGTTGTTGGGCTCGCTTCCCGCGACGAGAGTGATTTCCTGCGTCACGATCCCGACGCCCGCCGACAGCGATCCGTTGTCGTCGCTATCGACATCGTCATCTGGATCCGGAGCGGGATCATTGCCGGTGCTTGTCGCATAGCCAAACAAGGGTTGACCACCTGCGAACTGACCGTCAGGAATCACGACCAAATAATTGCCAGCGTCGAGGTCGGTAAACACATAGTTTCCGCTTCCGTCGGTCGTCGTGGTGGCGACTGCGACCTGCGTTGAAGGATCGATCGCCCCGCCCCCGCCGGGCTCTTCATAAAGATCAACGGTGATCCCCGCCAACCCGCTTTCGGTTCCGTCGAGCGTACCATTGTTCGAATCGGCACCCCCGCCAAGATCTTCGAACACGGTGCCGCCTAGCTGAAGCAACTGGGTGTTCGACAAGTTGACTTCGATCGGATCCGGGCCACGTGATTCAACGACGGAAAAGAAGATGTCATTATCCGCCAGCGTTACGGTCGCGGTCGCACGAATCGCAATCACGCTGTTGAAGTCAGCCGGGTTGGTGACCCCGGCAAATCCCGAGGTGCCCCAGCCAACATCGGTAAAGTCAACGAAAACGGTTTGCAGCGTTGGATCCTGTGGAATCGTGATATCGATTTCCGAGGCTTCGGTTGCCGACGAGAACACGATCACCGTCATCGTTTCCGGCTGATTCTCTGCCCGACCTAAGATTTCGATGCCGGTGTTGGTCGGCACCGCGCCGCCTGCCGTTCCGCCGGCCAAGGAAGCGATCGGAGAAAATCCTGGTGGGACATTCAATCCGAACGTCCCATCGGCACCGTCATACTCGACCGTTGCTTGAGACGTCGCGCCACCACCAGTGCTTAAACTCAGCAATTCCGTCCCGTTATCGACTTGAAACGTCGTGTTGCCGCTACCGTTGGTGTGAATCAATTCGACGTCGCGTGAACCTCCGAGCGCATTGGCCGCCGACTGGCTTCCAAGTTCGGTTGCCCCGCCGGTGGCCGCAATCAACTGGGCACCGGTGGTGAAGTCATCGATCGTCACGATCGTATCGCCATCGGCGTCATCGGCGGTGACGGTCACCATTGATGCGTTCGGCGCCGTGATACTAGCGCCGGCGGATGCTTGGACAACGAAATACGTGCCAGCGGCTAGGTCATCAAATCGATATTGGCCCGGTACCGGATCAACCGCCGTATCGGTCGTGTCGGTGTCAACCAACGTATCGACACCGGCATCGTAGGTGTTGTTCGCGTTGGTATCGCTATACAGTTCAACCGTAACGCCTTCCAATCGAGGATCATCGGCGGTCAAGCCGTTCCCGGTCAAATCGGTGTAGGCAACCCCGGTGACCGCGCCGATGTCACTTGCCAGAAGTTGCCGCTTGGTCAGCGTTTCGAGTTTCAGAGTTCGTCGCCGCGAGCGTTCTTCTACTGCACGACGATTGCGACCGGTCAGCCGCTGAATCATTCGTTGCCAGACCATGGATTACTTCCTGTATTTTGGGTGACTTGGCGATTCGGTCACGCGAAATGGGGAAGCGTAACCTGATCCGCATCGGTTCAACTCAATCCGAACCTCTGCGATGCCGTCTTCTTCGGGGGGAGACAGTCTCTGATCGTGCTATCGGTCTACAGTCAACCAAAATTCAACACGCGGTAGGATTTAACGATTACCATCGATATTCCAGGCCATAGGTGATCCCATGAGCCCAGTAGTCAGTGGTGTTGAACGCAAAACCTGGATAAGCATCCGTACCGCTAACGGCCGGTGGCAAGAAGTCGGGGTTCACCGCCGTCGGAATATGCTCTCCCGGCCGGACGACGTTCGACCAGTAGATGCCGGTGTAGCCAACGCTGGCCTTCAAGTGATCGGTCAGTTGATACCCGAGTGTCAGATTGAACTCGGGCAGCACACCAAACTCGTCTTGTTCAAACGTGCCTTGATTAGTCAGAGCTAGTAGGCCTCCCGATTGCGCCGGGCCATCGTTGATCGATGTCGAGCCGTTGACTCGGACAATTTGATTGGTGTTGCCGACCGCAAGTCGAATCAGACTTTCAACCGTCCAATAGCCGCGGACGATCCGACGACTCCAACCAAGGTCCAAACCGTTGAACCGGTTCTCGGTGTCAAACGCGTCGTTGATGTCAAAGGTCCCTGGGTTGATCCCCGTGCTCAACAGATCCTCATGGATCGAAACGCCTTCGTTCAGCTCCATGAAGCGATAACCGATTCGAAACTCCGATCGTGTGCAGTAGTGATCCCGACATCCGCAGAACAACCATTGACGACAACCTTCGTCACAGTCGCGAAGGAATCGAACGTGCACGCTTCCGCCGACTAGTTCGGTGTAGGATTGCACCGAGACATTTCCCGTCAGCGCCGTCGAGCCGTCGTTAAACGCGACCAACTCTGAATCGTTCATCCCCGTCGTGACGTTGTAAAACGGTCGTGCCAAGATTGGATCGCCGGTGCTCGAAGCGGAAAACCCTTCCGAATCACGTTCAAGTTCCAAATACTCGGCGGCCAAGCCAACGGTATGACAACGATCCAACCAGAATCCGAATCGCAGTCGTCCGCCGGCGCGGGAGTCATCCAAAATGTCACCCCCACCATAAAGCACCGTCGCCCCGGGCAGCACGCCGGCTTCCGATCGACCACTGATCGCACCGGGCAGCGACTGCGTGACGAGCGCGGGAACATTCATCCCGTCTGTCCAAAGGTGCAACGCTTCGAAAGACACGAAACCGTCTTGAGGAAGGCTAAGCGTTACCGCGGGGCGCCATGCGCGACCGCCGGAAAGCTCGCCGCACAAGCTGCATCCACAATTCGGCCCGCAGCTTCCCATCGAGTCACACCCCATCGAATCGCAACCCGCTCCGCCGCAGTCGCAACTTGTCCCCATCGCATCACAAGCCATGCCAACACCGGCAGGCTCGTAGACCACCGACTCGCCTTCATAGACAATCGTCTCGCCATAAGGTGGCGGCGACGGGAGTTCGTGAGATGCCTGCGTCACCATGCCTTGTGGGGCAGCCGAATCGGTTGGCTTCAGTACCGGCTTACGAGTCGTCGCGGTTCGTGTCGTTCCTTTGGGCGACGGCTGACGAGAACGGGTCGAAGTTTGCTTTCCACGGACCGGGGTCCATTGGGCTCGCGCCTGCTGTTCACGATCTTTGGTTTGCGTTTGAGCGTCGGCGTGAATGCCGGGTAATAACGCGAACACGGCAACCAGTGCGATTGCCAATCGGCGGGAGGTGTTGAAGTTTGTCACGATCGTCACCACTAAAGACACGGGGAGGAAAACCGATCGATGGGGGGCCGTCAAAGTCAGACGGATTCGTTCGGTTCATTGGTGTACCGACGAGCCATTCGCTCGCTCGGCACGATCTGTCACTTGGCGTATCGTCGGCCGCACTTCTCACCCTGCATGAAAAATCGGAAAAATCCTCAAAATCGATACAGTCACCACAATCGGCACAAATTAACACTGCCAGGAAACGCGCTTCGCATCGCGCCGGGCATGGTTTTCCCCAGGATGATCCCCCAATAGCCCGGCTGACCGTGGGAAACACCGGCAAATTCTGGCAGGCAATCTTGACCCCGGCCGCCGCGAATTGCTACTGGCAGGTATTCGACCGGGCGATGTCGGTCGTCACCCTGCTGAACTTGAGACAATTTGTGGTATCTCGTTGATTCGACACGCGTTCCTTTCCCGACTTGCAATCTCGCCGAAGACGTTCCGGCCCGTAGCCTTAGCCAAATTTCCGATTGGCAAGTCGTTCGGCTTGATCGTGGCCACCGGAACGGTTGCGCTGATTGGATGCCGGGGACGGGCCCAGGACGACTACTACCGCCAAAAACTGACCAATCAAATCCGCGTGCTCGAGGACCAGCTCTACGACGCGGACTATCAGAATCGCGTGCTCCGCGACAAACTGGAACAGTCGCGATCTCCAGCGCCTCCCGTTTCACTCGGCGCGGACGAACTGCCACCCGAACACTCGTTTGATACCGAGCGGCACAGACGAGTCCCAGAGCCCGTCCCCGACTACGATGTGATGGACCTGGACTCGCCCACCGCCGATGATCCTCCCGCCAGCGATCGTCCCTCCGACAACAGCGATCTGCGGACAACCGATCCGCCACGTTCTTCGCCAGCCCTGCCGATGCCTCCGGTGGAAACACCCCAGAGCACACAGCCACTGCAAGATCCCGATCCGATCGCGGTACCCGAAGAAGACGCCGTTCCGCTTTCGCCACTGGACGATTCCGGCAAGGCTCCGGCAGACGAAAACACAGCTCCGGATAGCGGATTAGGGATGCCGTTAGAGAACGTCCCCGTGCCCGTTCCGGATGCCGATCCCAACGCCGTTCCCAATGAAAGCGGATCACTTCCACCGCCGACGTCACCGCGTGAACAGCTGCTGCCACCGACTCCGGATCAATTGCCCGATGACCAAATCATCCCGGGCGACCCCAAGCCTCCTTCAGAAGATCCTTCGGCGCCAGGAAAAATTGTCCTGCCTCCGACGATCAAGACCATGTCGTATGAAACCGACGAGACGGTCTCGATTGCGATCCCCGATCGACTGGAGTTGCACCCCCAGCTTTCCGGTGTTCACCAAACTGATCAAGAGGACGGCGTTGACGGACTCTATCTTGTCGTGACCGCCGTCGATCGGGCCGGGAACGTTCTTTCGCTCGACGACTACGAAATTGACGCGGAACTTAATGTGGTGGTGATCGATCCGCTTGATGATTCATCCGATCCGCGAATCGGACGCTGGGACTTCACCCCTGCCGAGGTTCGAGAGCTCGTCAAGGCAACACCGATTGATGGCTTTCACCTGCCGATCGCTTGGCAAGATCGCATCCCCGAATGTGAAGAAGTCCTTGTCCACGTGCGACTCAAGGCCGCCGACGAAGAAATGCGTTGCCAGGGAAGAGTCAGTCTTCACAAAACTGTCGCCGTTTCCCAATGGTTGCCACGGTGAACAATCGCTGTAGCTGATCCGATTGACGTGGCTTTGACCGCAATTCGATCACAGTGTTGGGACCGTCATAGTGGAAACGGCAAACTGCGGTTATGCTAGCCGCATGAATAGAAAGAAGAAGGAACGTCAACCGAAAAACACCGGACAGGAGAGCTTCGATGCGCTCGATCTGTCCCCGATCATGCGTCGTGCCCTCAAGAAGGCGGGGTTCGAAAAACCATCACCGATCCAGGCGGAACTCATCCCGCTGGCTTTGGACGGACTGGACGTCATCGGACAAGCTCGTACCGGAACCGGCAAAACAGCCGCATTCTCCATTCCGATTCTCGAGCAACTCGATTCACTTGAAGACTGTCGTGATCCGCAAGCGATCATTGTGGTCCCCACCCGCGAACTTGCTGATCAAGTCGGGCGCGAAGCACAACGCCTTGCGGCGGGTGTCCCGACCGAAATCGCCGTCTTGGCGGGCGGACGCAATATTCGCCAACAACTTCGGCAACTCGAAAACGGTGCTCAAATTGTCGTCGGTACGCCAGGCCGATTGCATGATCACCTGCAACGCCGGTCACTGCGAACCAAGGACGTTTGGTGCGTCGTGCTGGACGAGGCCGATCGGATGTTAGACATCGGATTCCGTCCGCAGATCGAGCGAATCCTGCGACGTTGCCCGAAAGACCGTCAAACGCTGCTACTCTCAGCGACGCTGCCGGACACGGTGAGGCGACTCGCCGAATCGTATATGCAGGATCCCGAAGTGATCGATTGCTGCAAGAACGAAATGTCGGTCGACACGATCGAACAGCATTACTTCACCGTCGATCAAGATCGCAAGCTGGAACTACTCCTCACGCTTCTTGACCGTGAAGAACCAGAACAAGCAATTGTGTTCTGTCGCACACGACGCGGCACCGACCGCTTGTGGCGAGCGCTCAGCAAAAAGCACAAGCACTGCGCGGCGATGCACGGAGACATGGCTCAGCGTGAACGCGACCGAACACTACAGAACCTTCGCGATGGCACGCTTAAGATCTTGGTGGCTACCGACGTCGTTGGCCGAGGAATTGACATCAGCACGATCTCGCACATCATCAACTTCGATGTTCCCGAAGATAGCGATGACTACGTTCACCGCGTCGGTCGAACCGGGCGAATGGGTCGCGATGGCGTCGCGTTCACATTCATCGTCCCAGGCCAAGGTGACTTCTTGACCGGTATCGAACAGCGGATCAACAAGCTGCTCATCCGCGACTCGATCGAAGGCCTAGAGCCGAAGAAGAAAGAGATCGTATCGGAAGACGACGCGGGTACAAAAGCGAAACGGAACTTGATCAATCCGATGCGGCGAAAGGTGACCCGTCGCCGGTAAATAAACTGGCAACCATCACTTCGTCGGCTCCGGCGTCACGCAAACGCCGTGCGTCCGGTTCGGTGCGGACCCCACCGCCGCTCGTCAACTGCACTTGCGGAAGGTCACCGCGAACACGCTTGATCAAATCGATCGTGCGTCTCGGATCGCCGCTGCCGACAGACGTCAAATCAAGTGCGATGACGGCTTCAATCTCCAGCGCGTTGATCGCTTCGATCCATCGACGTGGTGTGGTTCGCGGTGACAGCCATTGACCGGCGGCAAAATCCAAGCTGACACCGACGTGCGACTTTCCAAGCACATCGGTCAGTGTTTCCAGGACGGACGTGTCAACAGCCGCTTCGGTTGCTACGAAGACCCGCCAGTTGGAAACACCTGCCAACAGCACCGCCAAACGCTCGGCTTTAATCTGATCATCGGCTTGTCCAAGCCCCGCGTCGATTCGATAGGACACGCCGCTCGAAGACATGCGACTAACCGCGGTGATGATTTCTTCGAGCGTGTTGTCTTGAAGAGCACCGCCGCAGATGGCATCCAGGTCTGCGACGTAGATCGCGGCGATTCCGACGCGACAATACTGCTGGGCAAGAAGCGCCGCATCGCCATCGATCGAAACCTTGTTTCCGTCGGGGTAATAAAACTGCCGAGTCGGTTGATAGCGATCACGTCGCCCGGCGACGGCGTGAACCGCTTGGCCACGCTTCAGATCAATGACACCGACCAGACCGTCCCAGCGGGCCATATCGATCTGCCTTTTGCGCGACTATTCCGGCAACGAAAACAGCGACTCGACTTTGACGATCGCGTAATCATCGGGAAACGTGTGAACGGCTTGGACCAGCATCGATCGTTGCCGACATTCCACGTTGATATAGCTGAGCGCACCGAACGACATTCGTCCGCTCGAGTCAAAGGTATGCATCAACCCCTCGACTGGCTGCTTGCTTAACTGTTGCCCGACCATAAAAAACAAATCGGGGCTAACCGGCTCGAGCTGAAAGTGAGTCCGGTAAGAAACACCGGATTGGCAACTGACCTTCTCGGTGCGACTCCCTTTAAGTGGCTGAGAGATCACGCGGCGCTTCGTCGGCAGCGGCTGGTGGGCCCCCGTTGCGACTTCGCAAATGGTCACGGGTCCGTCACCGCAGCGATTCCATGTGATCACATGGCCACAATTAGTGATACTGATTTGGGCCTGATACGCCGACCGTTCGATCCGCCGCGTCCGATGAACGTTGTAAAGTTCCGGGTGCAGCGACCGGCTGAACACGTGAAACGAAAGTTCGGCGACTTTTGGGCGAACCGAGAGCACGATAAATCAATCCGAATGAATGGAGTAGGAAACAGTCGATGTTAAACACGACGGATGCGATCGCAAAGCGCCGAGCGTTTCGTTCCTTTTCCATTGCGAAGTGACACGGCAGGCTCTCGGCAAGTGGCCTGGTAGATGTCATTATAGGTTGGATCCCGATTTGGAAAGAAGAGCGTTTGCGGACTTCGCGGTCAAAGAACCGTTTTTTGTCAAAGCGTCCAAAATTTCATTGACAACCGGCTTCGATTCTCACAAGTAACGCCATGGTCATCGTCATCGATAATTACGACTCCTTTACCTATAACCTCGTCCAACGCCTTGGCGAGATCGACCCGAGTGTCCAGCTCCGGGTCTTTCGAAATGACGAAGTCTCGGTCGACGACCTGGACGCCCTGTCCCCCGATCGGATCCTGATTTCCCCCGGCCCCTGCACTCCCAACGAAGCCGGAATCAGCGTCGATTGTGTTCGACACTTTGCCGGGAAAATTCCGTTACTAGGTGTTTGCCTGGGACATCAATCAATCGGCCAAGCGTTCGGGGCAACGATCATCCGCGCCCCCCAGTTGATGCACGGAAAAACGGACGAAATTTTTCACGACGATGGCGGGCTCTTTCATGGGTTGGCCCAACCGTTCATCGCGACACGGTATCATAGCCTGGTGATCGCTCCGGAAACGGTTCCCGATTGTTTGCAGGTCGGTGCCTGGACCGACACCGGCGGAACCCGCCAAATCATGTGCGTTCGCCATAAGACTTATCCAATCGAAGGCTGGCAGTTTCACCCGGAGAGCTTCTTGACCGAACCAGGCATCGATATGCTGACTCGGTTCTTGAAGTGGTGACAACGCCCGCGAAGGACTCGCCGAACGACATCGACGTCCTCGCACCGCGCCCGTTCGCAGCCTTCCGTCGCAACGGTTGACCTGACGAATGACTTTCTATTTACAACACGGCATTCCTATCGCGGTTGCCTGGATCGTTGCGGTCGCCTTGGTTGCCCATTCATCGACCATTGCTGATGAAGCGACTGATGAACCTACCGAGCAACCAGCCAATGACAATGCGACCAAACAGCCGATCAGCCCGCAGCGAAGACCAACCGACGCGGTTGAAATCCTGCTGACCGAACTACCGCCCCCGCCGCCTCCGATCAAACGGCTGATCGATCAAGGCGACGTTCGATTGATCACCGGCGGCGAAGCGCAAACAACCATGACCGCATTTCCTGGTGGCGGACGACTCGCCGGCGAAACTCGCTTCAAGTTCAAGTATCGCTATCACAGCAACGCACGCTGGCGAGTGATCGATGACCGATCCACATCGGAGACCAACCCAACAGGAAGGTCGGTTCGAATTGCGATGAACCTCCGCAACGTTCGCTTAATTCAATCTCATGATGTTTGGTTGCGATCGCCACCGACGGCAGAGCGTTTTTGGGACGCGGCGATTGTCAAACATGAATTCGATCACGTCGCGATCTCATCGCATCCAAAGATCGAACAATTGTTTCGCGATCGCTTAAAACGACTCCGCAATTTCATCGTCCCCTTAAGCGATGTGCAAAACTCACGGGGACGCGTTGATCGAACCCGCGTTAGCACGCTGATCGATGCAAAACTGAACGAAGCGTTGAAAGCGACTACGGATTTCGTCAGCGTCCGCTACAAAGAACTTGACTACCAAACGAGACATGGCATCCTTCCGCTTCCGCCAGACTGGCAACCGCTACCGAACGTTAACTCGGCGGACGAGTGATGCGAATCAACCAAAGGGCGCCACGCAAGGTCGCGTTCTGCTCTCAATCGGGCGAGTCTCTGCAAAGCGTTAACGGAACGCGGGTGGCGAAGGCTGACCGGGAATGACTTGAGCATTTAGTTGCTCCTCCCGGAATCGCTTCAGTCGCTCCTGAAATTCTTCGTCGGTCTCTTCTTCGAACTTGGGAATAATCGTCTCGGGCTCTTCGTCTTGCGGCGACGACGAAGGCCGATCTTGCCCACCCTGTTGCGGCGGAATGATCTGACTCCGTGAGTCTTCCTCGCCCAAATCTACGGTTTTCGATTCCAAGCTGCCGACCTTCGCACCGGCCGGATCGTTTAGACTCCCGACTCGACCGGAGTTGCGGTCCAGCCGCTGCCAAGCACCACCGTACGCGGCGAACGCAGCATCCTCGCGATCGCAACATAGCCGGCAACCGCCGAATGAAATCACGCAGATGGCGACCACGATGACAGTCGTGATCGCGGCTGGGATTGAGTTGGCTGATCGTTGATTGACGAAGAACATGGTGCGTCGGCCGATCGATTCGCGTTGCAAGTTCGTTTCCCCGGCAACCGACATGGGCCGGCGTGCGCAAAAAGAAACGGTGCCCGAACTTCGGGACACCCTCTTTATCGGTTATGCCGGCCAGTGACTTTAGGAAAGATTTAACGGCTACCGATCCGTTCGCTCGGCGACGTCGACGCAACGCAATCGAATGCATGCAGTGCGTGAAACTCGGCGGCGACGAGCAAGTCGAGCCCACCTTGTGTAGGCAAGTTCGCGCTGCCACGTCAAACCGTCTTATCCTCGAAACGATTCGAAGACATCACCGAAATTGCGCGCCATAATATTGAGTGCAGCTTCGATTCGAGGTGCCGTCCCCAATTTGTCGCCGACCCCCGGTAAAGCCATCACGCAGAACAACACCAGCACGAATCCGCCGTACGCGGCCGTGCTGCCAATGGTGCCTTCGTGCTTGACGATTCGCTGGCCTTTACTGAACGGTAATCGAAATGCCCAGCGCTTTTTTGGCTCGTACTCGCGCACCGTCAGCACTTGCAGTCTCGGTTCACCCTGAACCGCTTGAGTAAAAACTTCCGGTGCAACCAACAACCGTCGATCGTCGTAGTGCATCTCGTAACGTGCCCCCAACCTGATCTTCTTGACTTGTTTGGGGTCTAAGCCGAGCGTGAATCCGCCACCGCAAGTCTCGCGGACTTGCACGTTTAGCTTTCTCGCCCCGACATGTAGCGTTGCCGCCGCATCACCGACAACCTTGCAACGGTAGACCTTTTCTTGGGCGGTGCTTGGGACAACCTTGTACTTGTGTTCGGACATGACACTTTAATCCAAATGCCAAAAAAGCATTAGCTAACGGAAGAAACAACAGAGCACCAGTGAACTCGTCGCCTGAGGGATTCCCCTCACCGGCACAAAAACTGGAGACATCCTTTGAATGCTAGCTCTCAATGGCGGATCCGGTCCCCTGTTCACTATCCCGTCCACTGAAGATTTCTCGGCAAGGTGTATCGATTAGGAAGAATGTTCCACCGATAACAACTTCGCCGAATGCAACGGTCCTGGCAGGTCGAATCCAGACCTAAGAGTGCTTGGCTCCTGCAATAGCCTTTGCCCGTCCCGATCGATCTCATGTCGTTCGCCCCGGCAGTGCCGGGGGGGATTTGGACCGGCTGCCAAGTCACGGCATCCGCGAACAGCGGGCCGCTACGATTTGCTCGAGTTCCAGCACGACTGGTTCGCTCTGAATTCTGTCGACCCGCCGATGAAACTTCCCTTCGTGTCGAATTCGTTCCTGCCATGCGGATCGCTCGGCTTTCTGCCGATCGCGTCCCTGGTCCGCGCGCTGGTTTTGGCGTTCATAGTCGTTCCGTTCTCACGTTGCTGCGCGCAATCGCTTCCTCGGTTTCCTTCGCCGCAGCCTGACGGTGTTTCGATCAGGACAATGGAAAGCGAACCCCTCTGCGCCGCCGCAGCTGAATTCTTTGCCTCGACAGAGCAGACGAACCAACGTCGCGCCTACGCACAGCCGACATACCAGAGCCAACGCGGCGGTGACCTTGATCAGCAATCCAATGGCTGGAAAGCACCACTTCAGCCGCACCAATGGCAATCCGGTACGTTACCTAGCCAAAGCAGCTTTCACCGCGCGACTTCGACCTCGCATCAGTCCGGAGTTCGTCGCATCGGAAACCGCGAAAGCGCCCCGAACGCTTCCTCTCAACTGCGATGGTCATCCCCCGAACATGCGCGTACCCAGTTGCGTCAAGCGTACCGCATGGCGTTCCGCCCGGCCCCAACGCCAGAATCAAGTGGCTCCGGCGATGACTTACTCGGTGGCGATGACTTACTCGGTGACGATGACTTACTCGGTGGCGATGACTTACTTAGCGGCGATGACCAATTGGATCCGCTTAGCGCCCTCGCCGCCGACCCCGATCCGATCGACGAGCGAGACGATTCTGAATCGAACTCCGGCGAGAAAGATCCCCACGAAGACCTCTGGACGGAAGACTGTTATCCATCCGCCGAAACCTGCCGCAAGTGCCACCCCGGACAATACGAACAATGGCGATCAAGTGGTCATGCCTACGCTGCTGTTTCGCCCATGTTCAATCGCTTCGAACAAGCGATGACAGAACTGACTGAAGGCACCGTTGGCAGTTTTTGTGTTCGTTGCCATTCACCGGTTGGGACACAACTAAAACTACCTCGTGCGGCTAGCATTCTTGACGCGCCGCCAGTCGTCCGCGAAGGCGTGACCTGCATCGCGTGTCACCGCGTCAACGAACACTACTGGCGCAGCAACGGTGATCGTCGGATCGAACCTGGTAACATCCATGCCCCGGTCAATGGCGGGCATGGTGGCGCAGGCGTTCGCGCGGCCATCGCCGACAAGAAAGACCTCAAGTTGAAGACCTCTCCGGAGGAAAAAGGTCCCGGTCAACCGATCCATCGCCGAGGCCAGTTCTTCGAGCCGTTGACCAAGAGCGACATCTGCGTTTCCTGTCATCAGGTCGCCGTCCATCCCGGGATCTGGTTGGAAGTCGTCCATGCTCAATATCGCAGCGGCCCGGCAGCGAAGCGTGGCGTCAGTTGTCAAGACTGCCACATGGGTGCCGTTCCAGGAAAACCGTTGGGTTACGACACGGGGTACGCGGCTTATTTGAATGACAAACCTTTTGGCGAGAAACGCAAACAATCCAACCACATGTTTTGGGGTCCCGGGTACTCAATTGCTCACCCCGGCATCTTCCCCCATCACCAGAAAGCCAAACAATTCAGCCCGCGCCAGTGGCTCGACTTTGATTATCGTGCCGGCTGGGGAACAGAGGCCTTCGAAAAGGTTGTCTCGCCAAACCAATCCTTCCCGCAACCTTGGGACACCACCGATGACCGTCGGGACGCTCGCAAGATCATCGACGAAAACCTTCACCGATTGAAAATCAAACGCGCCGCCGCGATCCAAACGATGGAAGGCGGTACGAAAATCTGCGGCCCGTACTTTTTAACACCACCGCTTGCCGGACAAGACTTCCGGTTCAGCTACCGTGTCGAGAACATCAGCGAAGGTCACAACCTGCCGACAGGGTCGCTCGGTGCCCAACCTCAGCTCTGGTTAAACGTTGCCCTCATCGATCCCGATGGCATTCGCGTTTGGGAAAGCGGTTATCTCGACAGCAACGGCGACCTCTGCGACATGCACTCCGTTGACGTTGCCACCCATCGTATCCGACGTGACAAAGACCTGTTCAATTTGCAAACTAAATTTCTGATCAACAACGTCCGGGGGACCGATCGGGAGGCCGCGCTGCCGCTCAACTTTTCGCTCGATCAACTCGTCTTTCTGAGGCCCGGTGCGGTCCCCGTGTCGGTCCTCAATCATCCACCTCTGATCCGCATGGAAGCCCACAGCATCGCGCCGCTTGACCATCGCGTTGCCCATTACCACATCCCGTCATCGGTGATGACCAAACGCGGTCCTTATCGACTGAGTGTTCGCCTGCGTAGCCGCACAGAACCGATGTACTTCATGCGACAGATCAATAGTACTCCGGAAATGATTCGCCGAATGATCGAAGGCACTTTGGATCTTCATCCCAGCAGCCACACGTTCTGGGTGAAGTAATGAAGCGAGTTTCATCGATCTCTTCTATCGTTTTCGTTATGTTGCTCCTCGTTAGTGCGGCGACAACGTTAGCGCAAACACACCGTTTAAGCGGACGCACAATCCGTCGACTACCGTCAACTCGAATGGAAGTCGCAGCCGAAAAACCGCCTGCTCATTTTCGCGTCACCAAGTTTGATGCCCGAAAATTCAATATTTCGATTCTCACATCACTGGCACAACAAGAGTTGGGCGGATGGAAACCGGCCGGTCCGACGATGCCACATCGCCTGCCCAACGGCGGACAAGCGTTAGCGTTGCCCCGTCAAACTGCTACGAATCCACTCGCGATGACGTCGACCACGCGTCCGACCCTAGCGTCGGTCGCGACGGAAACAAAGCCGGGCCCAAACAAACACGCCAAGGAAACGACGAAAGACAAGCCGACATCGGAAACGTTCATCAATCCGCGAATCGACCTCTCCAAGGCGGAACTGCATGCCAACAGTGCAGACTTCTCGACCGTGTGCCTGGCGAATGAGTGCGACGCGGTCGATGGTGCCCAGGAGGCCTTTCCATACGACTCAAAACACGATGTCCCGACGCAGCACCCTTGGATCGAATGGGGCCGAGTCTGGTATGGCGATGGGATCACACCGCGTGGCATCGACCTGTTCGGTCCCTACAACCTGGTCCGTCCCAAGTTTTACATGTACGGCGACTTCCGGACGGGGGTCGCCAGCGGACGCAACGCCGCTGGGCGGACTGACAATTGGGCGAACCGCCTGAATCTTGATCTCGATTTACAAATCACCGATTCGGAACGCTTCCACACCTTTGTCGGTCCGCTCGACGAGAACAACCAATTCACGCGATGGGAGCTGGTCGATGGTGACCTCCGCTATCGAAACGAAATGGACCTAACCCCGGCGACGGCCTTCTTTGAAGGAGATATGGGTGCGATCCTTGGTGCTTGGTCAGGCCAATCGTCGCCGTTTGAATTTCCGGTGACCGCAGGCCTTGTACCGCTACTATTTCAAAACGGCATCTGGATGGAAGATGCGGCTAGTGGATTCGCGTTTGCCTTTCCCGCCAAACATTCCCGATTGCTGAACTGGTCGAACTTCGATTGGACCTTCTTTGCACTCTTTGACCAACTCAATAGCCCGGCATTCCAAGACGACAACGATGCCCACGCATACGGGACAGCTGCTTTCATCGAAGCGTATGGCGGATACATCGAAGCCGGGTACGCGTACCTGCATGCCCGGCAAGATGAGTCGCTCAGCTACCATAACGCAACGGTTAGTTTCACACGCCGCTACTTCGATCGGCTAAGCAACAGCGTTCGCGTGATTGTCAACAGCGGTCAAGATCGCGTCCGCAACCAGCGAACCGCCGACGGCGGCCTACTGTTAGTCGAAAACAGTCTGATTACCGCGTCCCCCTTGACCGTCGTTCCGTACGCAAACTTTTTCTATGGCTGGGGACGACCGCAATCGGTGGCTCGCGCCGGAATCTCGGGCGGTATTCTTCGCAACACCGGGATCAACTTCGACACCGATGGCGTCAACGGATTTGCTACTCTCGATGTCTCTGCCGCCGATACCGTCGGTGGCTCGATCGGTATCGACCTCATCGGCGAAAGTTTGGATCGTCAATTGCTCCTCGAGCTCAGCTACCTCACTCCGCACGGCGATATGGCATTGGCCAATGGCGATCAATTCGCCGTCGGTGCTCGCTACCAATTCCCAATCACCAATGCGACCCTACTTCGATTTGACGCCATGCATGGATGGCGGGAAAACGATCGTGACGTCTATGGGACCCGGATGGAATACCGCTGGAAATTCTAGCTCGACACGAGGTCTAAAATGCGTCGCATCTCTGCGACCGCCTCACGCATGCCGACCATCACGGCGCGGCTAATGATCGCATGACCAATATTTAGCTCAATCACGTTCTCAAGCTTGGCGATCGGTCGCACGTTGGCATAGTTCAGCCCGTGCCCTGCGTGCAGCCGTATGCCTTCCGAGGTTGCAACCCGGCCGGCGTCACGCAACCGCTCGATTTCAGCAGCGACGTTGTCGCGACCGGCGTGCGCGTACGGTCCCGTATGAAGCTCAACGGCATCCACCCCCAGCTTCGCGGATGCCGCCACCTGCTTGGGGTCAGGATCAACAAACAGGCTGGTCAAGATTCCCTCGCCTTTAAGCCTCTTGACCGCCGCGGCGATTCGCCCGTCGTCGCCGGCGACGTTCAAACCGCCTTCGGTTGTCACTTCTTCACGACTCTCGGGCACCAGCAATGCCCAATCCGGTTTGACTCGTAGCGCGATCGCCAATACATCGTCAGCACATGCAAGTTCAAAGTTCGTTCGAACAGTGACCGTTTGGACCAGTAATTCGACGTCGCGATCTTGAATGTGCCGTCGATCCTCGCGAAGGTGAAACGTGATCCCGTCGGCGCCGCCTTGTTCGGCAAGCGCCGCCGCGACGACCGGATCGGGTTCGTAGGTCCGCCGCGCTTGACGAACGGTTGCGACGTGGTCAATGTTGACGCCTAATTCGATCATGGACCGCCTTCGGGGGGATGGAGCATGTTGCTTGCGAGGATCAGCGGGTTTCCGGTTTCAAGGAATCCCATCTGTAATCGCCGGTCACACCGGACCGGGATGGGCGGCTATTAAAAACGATCGCCCCTCGATCCGTCTACTCGCCTTCGCTCTCTTCGGACCCCTCATTGCGATAGTAGGTTCGCAGCGGTTTTGGCAAAGGATCAATCGCAAGCTGCTCGGCGATCGCGCCGTCGCTCTTGGCGGTTCGCAACACAGAAACCATGTCGGCATAATCGCCGCCGACCGCCGCGATACCTTCCAGCAGGCCCGCGACCGTGGCGTCGGCAATCTGTCGCCTATCAGGCTCCCCGACTTGGAAGCGGCTAACCCGAAGCTGTTGAGGGTTGGCCGGATTGGGCTTTACGATCAATCCCAATGGGCCAAGGATCGCTCCGTCAATCCGCAGCGGACCGCAATCACCGAACACGACGACCTCGGGAGTTTCGCGAGTCGAAATTGCGATCGCAGGGGCAGCCGCAGAAGCGACTCGGTAGAACATGCATGTCTTGCCGATTTTCTTGGACGACATCATCCCGCCGGATTCCCGCCGTTGCCGCATCACGTTGAATGCCCCATATCGCGTTTCGATGCTTTCTTGATCAAAGAGCTGTTTCAAAGAATCAACAACACCGGGGTGCTCGGCACCTTCGAGCGCTTTGAACGCGGGATATCGAAATGCGGGGTCGGTTTGAATCACCCGAACTAGTGGCTCGATCGATTCGTGTCGATCAAGGTAGGCAAGTGACTCCGCGGCATAGAAGACAAGTTCCGGGTTCGCGTTTTTCGCACCGGCAATCAATGTCGGGATCGCACTTTCGCCGATGGCTTCAAGCTGGAGCGCGGCTTCGGCGGCAGTCGCCGGGTCCGCCAGTTCGCTCGCCAGGGTTCGCAGACGGGTTTGTTGCTCGGAAACGCTGGTGTCGATCACGATCGAACGCAAAACAGAAACGTACCGTCCCAAGGAATCTTCGTATCGCGGATGCACCTCGACTTCGACGTAATCATCTTCGACGGCCTTTGCGACTCCTCGACGGGTCGTCCCATCAAAAAAGAAAAACCGTCGATTGATTGCGGCGGCAATCTGGGCCGCGACCTTGACGTGTTGGTATTCGGGCCGAATGACGAAGCCCATCTGGCGACTCTCCTGAACGGTTCCGCCACCAAGGACGAATCCCTGGGTCGCGAGTCTGGGATCGTCGCCGGACTCGAAGGCCGATCGAGGCAGGACTGCGCCCATCCCCATTGCCATCAAACCGCCTTGACGGACCCGGCCACCCAAAATCTTTTGCTGTCGTAAACGCGTTTCCAGCAACCAGCCGCCGTGAAGTGTTTCGGCATTCGCATCGAGCGGCGACTCGATAACCAAGTCGATAGGGTCGCCACGCTTCGCACCGGCCGGGATCGTTCCCATCACGCGGACGAGAGCGTTGTCATCCTGTTCGAGGATCGCGAACGCATCTTTGATGTCATTCCGTCTCATCTCATCGACTAATTGATCGCGATAAGGAGACGGATCCGCAGGTCCTCCGGTACCGGCGAGTGAATTGACCAGTCCGACACCTGAAATTCGGATGGGGGCCAGACCACGCGGGGCAGCCGCCTGTCCGATCAATTCGGGGGGCGTAGGAGGCTCCATCAAGCTAGCAAGGCTCTTTACCTCCCCGTCTTTTTTGCCTTTCAGCAGGCTACAGCCCGCAAGGCTAGCGGCGAGGATGCCGGCGATCAGAAAGCCGATCGGAAATCGACGAGTCGGGGAGGAGGGGGTGCGTGGTTGCATCTTGCGAGCCAAGCTGGATGTCGGTGGAAAAACGGAGTCGAATCCTGTCCACCGGGCTATAGCAACATTCCACATCCGCCAACAACACCGATTCAATTTGATAGCAACATCCCGTCGTGCTCTGTCCCCCAGAACAATCTCCCGGTGCTCTGTCCCCGGGACTCCC